>CALVVC010000043.1 GCA_944363755.1 uncultured Bacilli bacterium | reverse complement strand
AAAAGTGTCAAGTGAGTGACAATCACTTTAAATTATTCTTTAGTTTTGTTATACTTAAGTAGTAAAGATACGAAAGAGAGTGGTAGTTATGGCAAAAAGGAAGAAAAAGAAGGAAACTAAAAAAGGATTTTCTCATTCAACAGAACTATATGGAGTATTACTTGTTCTAGCAGCAATACTTGGTATTGGTAGATATGGTCCTGTTGGTAATATGATTGCATCCTTTGCAATATTTCTTGTTGGAGTATTATATAATCCTTTATTAGTAGTACTTTTAATACTTGGAGCATATTTAATTATAAATAGAGACTGGCCTAATTTATTTACAACTAAAATGTTAGGAATATATCTATTATTAATAGGACTATTAGTCTTAATGCATGAAAACTTTATCTTACAAAATGATAGTAATGCAGTTAAAGTCTTTAGTGAAACTACTAATCAGTTAATTAATTCTTTTTCAGATATTATGAAAGGGGCAAGACCTAATGCTATTGGAGGAGGTATTATTGGTTGTACCTTTGGTGTTTTATTTATGATGTTATTTTCATATAAAGGAATGCAAATAATATCTTGGACTCTAATTATTATAGGATTTTCATTATTTACAGGATTCTCTATTATTGATTTCATTAAAGATAAAGCTATAAAAGCCAAAGAGAAGTTTCCTAAGAGGGATAAGAGTAGTGATGAAGAAGAAACTAATAATAAGAAACCTATTATTACAGGAAATGTTGAACCTGCTATGGGAGAGATAAAAGATGATGATAAGAAAATTGTTATATCTAGTATAGATGAGTTAACAAAAGCGAAAGTTAATGACAATAATGAAGATAAAGAAAGTATTAATTCTATTGATAGTAATGATACTAAGCCTATGGTTAAACATAACTACGTATTACCATCAATTAATTTATTAAATCAATCTAAAAAGAAAAAAAATAGTGTTAATCAGAGTTTAATTGAAAAGAATATAGAGATACTAGAAAAAGTCTTAAAAGACTTTAATATTATTGGTAAAGTAGTAGAAGTACATATTGGTCCTACAGTTACTCAGTATGAGTTAGAACTTCATTCTGGAACTAAGGTTAGTAAACTTTTATCTATTCATAGAGAAATTGCTCTTGCAATTGCAACAAAAGATGTTAGAATACAAGCACCTATTCCTGGGAAAAATACAGTAGGTATAGAAATTGCTAATAAAGAAACCGCTGCTGTTTCCTTTAGAGAGGTATTAGAAAAAGTACCTAAGTCTTTAGATAGTGCTAAACTACTTTGTCCTTTAGGTAAAAATATTATGGGTAATGTTATTT
Organism: uncultured Bacilli bacterium; assembly: GCA_944363755.1. Taxonomy (GTDB): domain Bacteria; phylum Bacillota_I; class Bacilli_A; order RF39; family UBA660; genus Onthousia. Next base: position 7,771 of record CALVVC010000043.1, on the reverse strand, counting down.
GGTGTGAGATTAATAAAACACCACATCTTTTAGTAGCAGGATCTACTGGTTCAGGTAAATCTGTTTGTATTAATGGTATTATTTGTTCTATTTTAATGAGGGCAAAACCTGATGAAGTAAAACTTGTTATGGTTGACCCTAAAAAAGTAGAGCTTTCTGGTTATAATGGAGTACCTCATTTAATGAGACCAGTTGTAACAGATCCTAAAGAAGCATCAGTTGCATTATCTAAAATAGTTGCTGAAATGGAAAGACGTTATGATACATTTAGTGAAACTAAGACTAAAAACATCGCTACTTATAATGATTATGTAGAAAAGAAAAACAAAACATTGCCAGCTGATGAACAAATTAAGAAGATGCCTTTTATTGTAGTTATAATAGATGAGTTAGCAGACCTTATGTTAGTTGCAAGTAAAGATGTAGAAGCATCTATTATGAGAATTACACAAATGGCAAGAGCTGCTGGAATCCATTTAATTATTGCAACTCAAAGACCGTCAACAGATGTAATTACAGGTGTTGTAAAAGCAAATATTCCAAGCCGTATATCATTTGCAGTTTCTAGTAGTATAGACTCACGTACAATACTTGATATGACAGGAGCAGAAAAATTACTTGGTAAAGGTGATATGTTATTTTTACCAATGGGTGAAGCAGATCCTGAACGTATTCAAGGAGCATTTATTTCTGATGATGAGATTAAAAGAATAATAGATTATACTATTGAACAACAAAAAGCAGAGTATGATCAAGCCTTTATGAATTTATCGGGAGATAGTGAAAAGAGTGCATCTCAAAAAGAAGATATGGCTCAAGAGGAAGAATATGACGATCCTTTATATAATGAAATAGTTGAGTTTGTTATAGAAACACAGAAAGCAAGTGCCTCGCTATTACAAAGAAGATTTAAACTTGGTTATAATAGGGCAGCGCGTATTATTGACTTATTAGAAGAGCGAGGTATTATTGGACCACCTAATGGCTCTAAACCAAGAGAAGTACTTGTTAAATTAGATGAACCAACTGAGGAATGATAAGAGAATTCTTAGAGAATCTCTCTTTTTCTTTTGTCTTATTTATGTTAAAATATGTTACGTAAAGGACTGATATTATGAAAGTTTTAGGTGTAATTAAAGATAATAATTATTTAGAATATTTAAATAGTGGTTTAGATGGACTTATCTTACCACTTGAAAACTTTTCAGTTGATTATTTTAAATATTATAGTATTTCTTTTATAAAAGAATATAAAAAAAATACTAATAAATTATGTTTTGTTGTTATAAATAAAATGATATTTAATAATGAATTAGATAGTTTATTAGATATTTTAAAAGAATTAGAGAAAATAGCAGTAGATGGAGTATTTTTCTATGACTTAGCAGTTCTTTCTTTAGTTAAAGAAAATAGTCTTAATCTTAACTTAATCTATAATGCTACTCATATGGTTACTAATAGTTATACTATTAACTTATATTATGATTTAGGAGTAAAAGGAGCATATTTATCTAATGAAATAACTAAAGATGAAATACTTAATATAAGGAATAATACTAAAAGTGATTTATTTATTCTTTTACTAGGTAATCCAGTAGTCGCTATGTCTAGAAGAAGTTTACTTACTAGTTATTTTATTAATAAAAATAAAATTAAAGAAGATATAATTACTATTAAAGAGCCTAAAAGTGGACAAGAGTTTTTAGTTAAAGAAGATAGTAATGGTACTACTTTCTTTTATAATAAATGTCTTAATTTAAGTAATGTTTATAAAGAGTTAGTTTCTAATATTAATTATGGAATTATAGAGCAAGGTAACTTTGATAACAATCAGTATAAAGAATTAATTAATTCTTTTGTTAATTTTGATAAGAAAAAAATAGATGAGTTAGCAGGTCATAACAGAGGTTTCTTATATAGAGAGACTATTTATAAAGTAAAGTAGGTGATATGATGAAACAAATTATTTTTGCAACAACAAATGAGTCTAAATCAAAGAGATTTAGTAAAGGTTTGAAAGAACATAAAATAGAGGTATTATCTTTAAAAGATATTGATATAAAACTAGATATAGATGAAAATGGTAGTAATGCTATTGAAAATGCTTTAATAAAAGCTAGAGAGTGTTATAGACTTACAAAGAAACCTTGTATGGGTATGGATGATACTTTGTATATGGAAGGAGTTCCTAAAGAATTACAACCTGGCTTATTTGTAAGACGTGTTAATGGTAAGAGTTTAACTGATAGTGAGATGATAGAACATTATACTAATTTAGTAAAAAAGTATGGTCATGATGGTAAAATTAATTGTAAATGGATATATGGACTTGCAGTTATTAATGAGTTGGGAGAAGAAGCTACTTATAGTTGGTTTAAAGATAACTTTTATATGGTAGATATTCCTAGTGATAAAATTAATCCTGGTTATCCATTAAACTCTATATCTAAATATAAAACTATAGATAAATATTTTACAGATGTTACTAAAGAAGATATGAAGTTACTAGAAGTAAATGAAAGTGATGTAGTAGACTTTATCGCAAGTCATATAAAGTAGGTGATTTGATGAAAAAAATAGAATTACTAGCACCAGCAGGGGATTTAGAAAGACTTAAAATAGTCTTATTATACGGTGCTGATGCTGTTTATGTTGGAGGAGAAAAGTTAAGCTTAAGAGCGAACGCTACTAATTTTAGTTTAGAAGAATTAAAAGAAGGCTGTACTTTCGCTCATAACTTATCAAAAAAAGTATATTTAACTACTAATATAGTCTTTCATGATAAAGATAGAATTGGTATGGAAGAATATATTAAAGAAGTTATAGACTGTGGTATTGATGCTTTTATTGTTAGTGATTTATATCTTGCTAAATATATTATAGATAACTATAAAACAGTAGAAGTTCATATATCTACACAAGACTCTATTACTAATTTAAACAGTGCTATTTTTTATAGAGATTTAGGTGCAAAAAGAGTTGTACTTGCTAGAGAATTATCTCGTAATGAAATAAAAGAAATATCAAGTATACCTAATCTAGAAACAGAAGTCTTTATTCATGGAGCCATGTGTACTTGTTTTAGTGGTAGATGTGCTTTATCTAATTATGTTACTAATAGAGATGCTAATAGAGGAGGTTGTGCCCAAGTATGTCGTTTTGCTTTTGGTTATAAAGATAATGATAAATTTACTCTTGCTACAAAAGACTTAAATATGGCAAGTTATATTAAAGACTTAATAGATATTGGTGTTAGTTCGCTAAAAGTAGAAGGTAGAATGAGAAGTCTTTATTATCTTGCAACTGTTATTGGTAGTTATAGATTCTTAATAGATAGTATTTATAATAAAACTTTAACTAATGCTAAATTACTTGAGTATGAGAAACGACTTGACTCTGTTGCAAACCGTGATACTACTAGTCAATACTTTAATCATTTAGCAGACTTTACTGATCAATATTATACAGGTAGACAGGAAGTATCTAATCAAGAGTATTTAGGACTTATAATAGGTTATGATGAAGAAATGAAATCTATCATCTTAAAAGAACGTAATTACTTTGAAGTAGGTGATGAAGTAGAAATATTTACACCAACTGGAGAAATTTATCCTTATAAGATAGAAACTATTTATAATGAAGATAATGAAGAAATTGATGTTGCAAGACATCCAGAAGAAATATTAAAATTACCATTTAATAGAAGACTTATTCCTTATTCTATGATAAGATTAATTAGAAAGGGTAAAAACTTTTAAAAATAAATTTTAGGAGAAGTAGTTATGAGTAGTAAAGAATATTATATGGTTCCAGTTTATGTTATGCTTGCAGAAGATTTTGGATGTGAAGATATTGATTTTATCATGTTAGATAAAATTATTGTATCAAAAACTAAAACAGGTTATGAAGAATTAGAAGGCTTTAATAATTTTGTTGTTTTAAAGTCAGAGAAAGGAGATAGTAATCGACTAAATATTACTAATTATGATAAATGTGTCTTTATAAATGAAGATGATATAAAGGATGAAAATGAAGTTAATGTTTTTTGTTTTCATGATGATGAAAATGAAAAACTTTGGTGTTACAATCAGTCTAATCAAGGTTTAAAAATGCAATATTATCAAAAAGATATATTTACTAGTTTTATAAAAGTAAATAGAGAAAATGTTAAAGTAATGCGTAGTAATAGGTAAAATGATTAATAGAGGTGGTGTTTTGTGAATAATTTTGAAAAAGCTAAAGAAAACTTTATTAGAAAAGAAAAAGACTTAAGTAAATATGCAACTAAAAGTAGTGATGCTATTAGATTTAAAGAAGATAAGGAAGATATTAGACCACCATTTTTTCATGATATAGATAGAATAATTCATTCACTATCTTATACAAGATACTTAAATAAGACTCAAGTATATACCTTAAACTCTAATGACCATGTTAGCAAGCGAATTACTCATGTTCAGTTAGTTAGTAAAATAGCAAGAACAATAGGTAGAGCCCTAAACTTAAATGAAGATTTAATAGAAGCCATTGCTTTAGGTCATGATATTGGTCATACACCTTTAGGACATACAGGAGAAGCAATATTAAATAGATTATCTTTAAAAGAATTAGGTGAATACTTTGCTCATAATATTCAAGGAGTAAGGTACTATATGGAAGTTGCAAAAGATGGAGTAGGTCTTAATTTAACCCTTCAAACATTAGATGGTATTATGACTCATAATGGAGAAATGTTAAGTCCTATTTATGAGCCAATGAAAAAAGATAAGAGTGAATTTTTACGTGAATATAATGAAAGTTATAAAGACTTAAATAAGTCTAAAACATATCGTCCTATGACACTAGAAGGTTGTGTAGTTAGAATTAGTGATATTATAGGTTATATCGGTAGAGACATAGAAGATGCTATTATGATAGATAGATTTAAAAGAAGTGATATTCCTGAAAGTATTAGAGATATTTTAGGAGATAATAATAGAGACATTGTTAATAATATTGTTTTAGATATTATTAATGAAAGTATAGATAAACCATATATTAAGATGAGTGATAAAGTATATAAAGCTTTATTTGAACTTAAGAAATTTAACAATCTAAATATTTATAAATATTCTATGACTAAAGAAGAACTTGACTATTATGAGAAAAATATTAATAAGTTATATAATATTTATTTAAATGATATAAAAGAAAGTAATATGAATAGTAGTATTTATCAAACATTTTTATTACATCAATCTAAAGAATATTTAGAATCTACTAATATTAAAAGACAAGTAATAGACTTTATCTCCGGTATGACTGATGATTTTTTAATAAGAGAGATTAGAAACTATGAATAAAGTATTAGAATGTAGTATTTTAGAAGAAGAAATACTTACTAAAGTAAAGAAAAAACTTAAGAAAAACACTCCAACTCTTGCTATTATAACCTTTAATGATTCTATTTATGCTAAGTTACTAATTGATAAATGTCTTGAGCTTGATATTTATTTTAAACATTATAACTTAGATAATTCTAATACTTTAGAAGTTACTTCTTTAATAGATAAATTAAATAAAGATGAAAAGATAACTGGTATTTTATTAGTAGAGCCTATCCCTAAGAAAATTAATAAATATGCTTGTTATGAGAAAATAAATATAAATAAAGATATAGATGGAGTTAATCCACTTAATCAGTATTATTTATCTATAAATAAACCTAATATAATTAATTCAACTGTTCTTGCAGTTAAAAGATTATTAGAATTTTATAATATCTCTTTAAGTGGTAAAAATGCCACTATCATTGGAAGAAGTTACAATATATCTAAACCTCTTACAAACTACTTAATAAATAAAGATGCAACTGTTACAATGTGTCACTCTAAGACTAAAGATTTAGTTAGTATATTAAAAAATAGTGATATTATAATAAGTGTAACAGGTATTAATAATTTATTTAAAAGTAGTGATTTAAAAGATGATACTATTGTTATAGATATAGGACTAGGAGATGTTTTAATAAATAGTGATAATATTAGTTATACACCTAAAACTAAAGGAATAGGGCCTTTATCTATCGCTTGTCTTTTAGAAAATTTAGTTAAAAGTATTTACTAAAATAAATTATTATGTTAAAGTAATGATGTATTAAATGAAAGAAATTTCATATAATATAAATGAAAATGTTCTCGCTCCCGGATGGTGCGAGTAATAAATTATTCCGGTCGACAATGTTTCTCGCTCCCGGATGGTGCGAGTAATAAATTATTCCGGACGAAAATATTTAAGAAAGTTCTATCAATTGATAGAATTTTCTTTTTAAAAAATATTGACGAACATATTTTTAGTATAGTACACTAAAAATACAAATTAATCATTTTGGGGGTGTTATAAAATATGAAAGTAAAAACAGGATATTTATATCATATTAAAGATGAATTTTTTGATGTAGTTAATGATGAAAATTTAATGTCTAATAAAGAAAGAGGGCATAAACGCCCAACTTATTTTGTTATAAAAGAAAATAATATTTTATGGTTTATACCTTTAAGTAGTAAAGTAAGTAAATATATAAAAATTATTAATAATAAAGTAAAAAAGTATGGGCGGTGTGATGGTATTTTAATAAGAAAAATATTAGGTAAAGATTCTGCTATTCTTATTCAAAATGCTTTTCCTACCATAGAAAAATATATAGACCATGTTCATCTTTTAGATAATGGAAAAGCTGCTAAAGTAATTGAGACATTACAAGATGAGATACTTAGTTGTTTTAAATATTTACTAAAATTAAAATCAAAGGGAATAAATTTATTCTTTGCTGATATAGATAAAATAAAAGAAGAAATGTTAAAAGAACTTGAAAAGGAATAATTTTATAAGTTATTAAAATATAGTTACTACTTGTGAAAAGTAAAAATAAAACTTATAATGAATATAGAAAGAAGAGTGAATTTAATGAAAATTTATGTATGTAAAAAATGTGGAAATGTTATATTAAAATTAGAAGATAAGAGTGAAGCTTTAGTATGCTGTGGTGATAAAATGGAACTTGTTGATGCTAATACTACTGAAGCTGCTACAGAAAAACATTTACCAGTATATGAGATTGAAGATGGAATGATTAACATTAAAGTAGGAGAAATAGAACATCCTATGATGGATGAACATTATATTTCTTTTATAATTCTTGCAAGTGATAATAATTATATGATTAAAAAATTAAAAGTAAAAGATAGGCCTGAAGTAAGTTTTCCTTATAGTAGTGAATATAATAAAATATATGCATATTGTAATTTACATAGTCTATGGCTTACAGAAATTAAATAATTATGAATATTTATCATGAATTAAATAAAGTAATAGATTATATAGAAGATAATTTAGAAAGCGATATAGATTATGAAAAAATTGCAAGGATTTTAGGGGTAAATATTTATACTGCTAAAAAACTCTTTAGTCTTCTTTGTAATAATACAATTTCTGAATATATTAGGAAAAGAAGATTATCTTTATCTTTTTATGATTTAACAGTAAAGAATGAAAAAGTAATAGATGTTGCCATTAAATATCATTATGAGAATCCTACTTCTTTTTCAAGAGCTTTTTATAACTTTTATGGGGTTAAGCCCAAAAGAGCGAAAGATTTAAAGAAAGATATTAAAACTTTTCCTAAAATTGTTTTTAAAGAAGAATTAAATGATACTGAAGAATTAACTTATAATATTGTATCTTTAGATGAATTTACTTTATATGGTGTTGGAATAAAGACAACGAATGATAC
>CALVVC010000042.1 GCA_944363755.1 uncultured Bacilli bacterium | reverse complement strand
CTACACTTTGCTTTTACATCACTAAAAAGTAATAAAGTTAAACTATTTTTTACAGTTATTTTAACTATGATATCCCTAGTCTTTATGGGAATATCTGTTAACTCTTTTCTTTATAATAAAGGAGATTTCATGGCAGGAGTTATGAGAGATAATGAAGAATACGTATTTGATGTTAGTAAAATAAAAGTTGAACCAACTGGTTCTTCTATGCCTCTTCCTATTACTGAAGAAGATATAAATATTTTAAAGAAAAATATTAAAAGTGAATTTAATCCAACATATCAACTTTACAATAATAATAGACTATTAACTTTTACTTATGGGGAATATGTAGAAAAAGATGAATATCTTAATCATTTACCTATGTGGTTTATGTTTATAGACGTTAATGATAAAAGAATAATAGGAAATTATAAAGGTCAAATTCCATCTAATAGTAATGAGATAATGGTTCATAAAAATGTAGCTATATATATATGTCATCATGGTATATTAGATAGTAATAATGAAATATATAAACCAGATTCAATTGATGAATTAATTAGCAGTGGTAAAAAAATAAAACTAGGAAACAATAATGTTATAATTACAGGAATTGTTGATAATAATAAAAATGATGACTATTTAATCTATGTAAATGGTTTTATAGATAATGTAGTTTTAAATAATGATATAAATGCTTTTCTTAATGATTTTACTATATCTAGAAAAGATGTATACTTTAATGGAGTTTCTAAATATGATTCTAATACTTCTTTATTAATTAATAATATTGATAATCTTAATAATAAAGAAATAATTATTTCTTTAGATATGTTTAGAGAAATAGATTCTAAATTTAATGAGGAACTAAATAATTATTTAGTTGAAAATATGAATGATAATTATAATATTTTAATAACTAATTTTACTAACTCATATATTTCTAATAATAATAGTCTTGATAATCTATACGTTAATATAAGTGTAAGTTTAAATGGAAATTATACAAGAGAAGATTTAAAAGTAGTTGGTATTAGTCTTGATAATAAAATTTATATTAGTAATGATTATATAGAAGAAATATTAAATAAATCTTCTAATAAAGATTTGGAAAGTTATAGGGTGTATGAGAATAATTTTAACGAATTAAAAAAGATTATTAATACCTATGAAACAACTTACAATAAAAGTGGAACATATTATTATTTAACATTACCTCATCAAGAAGATTTAGAATATATAAATACTATTTATACTTTTCTTGCTAAGTACATTAATATAATAACTTTGGTCTTTGCTTTATTTACAATATTATTATTCTCTAACTTTATTTATATATCTATTTCCTATTCTAAAAAACAAATAGGAATACTTAGGGCTTTAGGTACAAATAAAAACGATATTATTAAAATATTTTTATATGAAAGTATTATTGTAGGTGTTATAGCTTATATAATTTCTATTATTCTTTGGTTTATTGCAATTAATTTATTAAATAATTCCCTATTTGGAGATAAAACTTATATCTTAAATGGCATCGTAACAAATCCATTAGTACCAATTCTAATGTTTATATATACTATTATTATATCTATAATTATTACAATTATATCTTTAAGTAAGATTACTAAAATTAAACCTATAGATGCTATTCTTAATAAGTAAAAGAACTCTAAACAAATTCTAGAGTTCTTTTCTATACAAGTTCTTTAATATAATGTTTTATTTCTTTATCAGTTAAAACATTACCAGTAGATATAACTTTATCTTCTATTATTAAAGCAGGAATAACATTTATGTTATACTTCTTCTTATAAGTAGAATCTATTTTTTCAATATTAAATTTCATATCAAGTTCACGTTCTACACGAGATAAGTTTTTTAATATTTTCATACCATTACTACAATTTGATCCTATTACTTTTATATTTACGATATAATCTCCTCCTTTCATTTTCTAATATAAAGGAAGATTATGGGAAAATTTTGGGCTAATTATGAAATATTAACTAAATCAATGACTAGATTAGAATATTCTTTATGATTATTAAGCCATTTAATAGCATAAGAGCAAGTAACTTTTACTTTAATATTATTTTCTTTAAAATAATTAAAAGCATGGGTTAAAAGAAGACTTGCAATACCCTTTCCTCTTAAACTTATATCAACAAAAGTATGATTAACTTCTACAACATTAGAAGAAATATAAGGATAATCTACTTCTCCTAAAATATTACCTTTATCATCTACATATATAGTTCTATTAGATTCTACTTCAAACATCTTATCACTTTCCTTTACTCTTTAATTATATAGTATAATATTTTTATTTACTATAAATTTATCATAAGTTATAATAAATAAAAAGAAAGGAAGATGTTTATGAAATGTCCAGTTTGTAAAGATGTTACTCTATTAATGAGTGAAAGAAGCGGTGTCGAAATAGACTACTGTCCAGAATGTCGTGGTATCTGGTTAGATCGTGGAGAACTTGAAAAAATTATGGAAAAAGAAGATAATTATATAAAGAAAGAAGTTAAAGAAGATTCAAAACATCATGAAGATAAACCTAAAAAACATAAAAGAGAATCTTTTATGAGTGAAATATTTGAGATGTTTGGAGAGTAAAAAATAGTAGTACATTAACTACTATTTTTCTATTATTTTACATACATCTATCCATTCTTTATAGTTAGAAGCTTCTTCTAATTCTTTAAGTGTAAGAGGAATAGCACTGTTACTACTACCACAAGCAGGATAAACAATATCAAAATCTTTTAAAGATATATCTAAATATATATCTACATCATTATTTACTCCAAAAGGACATACTCCACCTACTTTATGACCTATAAGAGATTCTACTTCAAAAGCTTTAATCATTTTAGCTTTCTCCATAAATTTACTTTTATATTTAGCATTATCTATTTTTCTATTGCCTGCTGTTACTATTAATATAGGCTTATCATTAACTAAAAATGATAAAGTCTTAGCAATTTCAGCTTCATTGCAATTTAGAGCAAGTGATGCTTCTTTAACTGTAGCACTTGATACATCAAATTCTTTTATCTTATTATCTAATCCATATTTTTTTAAATGTTCTTTAGCATTTTCTAATGACATAACGATCTACTCCTTATCTATTTTCTAATTCATTTAATTTGTCTTTATCTAAATAAATAACTTTATCTTTAAACTTATTTAGATAATCTAACTTCCCCTTTTCTTTTTTATAATAACTGTTAGCAACTCTAAACATATCTATTAACTGGGCAAGTGTTGGGGGATAATTATACTTTTCCTTACCTTTTCTTTGATTAAACCACCTTTTAATAACTCTTTTATAAACTTCATATTTTTTTAAACTTATATAATATATCTTATCACATTTTTCTAATCCTTTAAAAAATTTACTTCTTCCTACATCTTCTATTATAAAAGAATCTTTAGATAAAATATCATTAAACATCTTACTAATAGTTTCATTACTTCTTCTAATATGATTATTATCATCGTCAAAAACTAATTTATCTAGTTCATAGCTTTCTATATTATATTTCTTACTTAATACTTTACTTAAAGTTGTTTTACCTGATGCAGGTGGTCCTATAATATATATTTTCAATATAATCACGTTCTTCCTACTAAAATTATAATAGAAAAATAGAACTCTTAAAAGCCCTATTTTAACTTAAAACCAAAGTTATCGACCATTTTTTAGTACTAGTATGCTAAAAGTGGTCGATAACTGGTCTAAAATAATACTTTTTCACTCTTATATTGTTTAATTATTACTACTAAAACTAATGTAATAAAGATAATTGTAGATATACTCATTAATAAAATATTAACAATATCTATATTACCTACAACTATATCTTGAAATAGTAATGTATAGTTTAAGAAAGGTACTAGTGATAAAAGTGGCGATGAACTAACTCCTGCCATAAAGGCTATCATACCTGGAAAGAAGCATATAAATGTTAAAGGAGTTAGGGCACTTTGTGCTTCTTTAAATGTTTTAGATTTACTAGCAATAGCAATACATAGTCCACTAACTAGTAAGGAATATGCAATTATTACTAATATAGCAAAGATTAAACTACTTGTAGATAACATTAAATTAGTATCTTTATATATTTCAAAACTACTATTAGCATATCCCAAAGAAATAAGCATTAAGATTAAACTAATAACTCCTGTAATAATTGAAGACATTGAAACACTTAAGAATTTACCAACAATAATATCTTTACTCTTAATTGGAAAAGTAAGTAATGTTTCAAGAGTTCCTCTTTCTTTTTCTCCTGCTGTTGTATCAGTAGCAGGATATGTTGCAGATATTGTAATAGCCATGATTATAAAAAGAAAACCATAGTTTACAATATAATTACCATAAAAATTTTCTGTTTCAGTTATATCTTTATTAACCGTAATTATAGAAGTAACATCAGTAGGATTTATATTATTACTTGCTAAATAATTAGTTTGTAAAGCTTCTTTATAAGTAGCAAAATATGTATCCATTAAACTTGTCGCATAAGTACTAGTTTCATTATCTTCACCATTTATGGTGTAAACACTACCCTCTTTAGTAATATATAAGTCTATATTACCAGCACTATATTTATTTTCTAATTCTTTTGTTGTTCCATTAATAATATCTATATCTAAGTTTTTTGCAATATCTTTTTCCATATCACTCAACTCATAATTAAAGCCTATTTTATTATAATCTGTTATAGGTTTATTAGTTTGTGATTCAAATAATGCAGACATTCCTATTACTAAAGCAGGTATTAAAATAGGAATGATTAACATCATAGTAAGAGACTTTTTATCACGAAACATCTCTCTTAATTCTTTCTTTAAAATATTACTTAAATTACTCATTAGATGTACCTCCTATTAAAGTAAAGAAAGCATCTCTTAAATTAGTAGTTTTAGTAGCTTTTTTAATCTCATTAGGAGTACCTTCTTTAATAACTTTACCTTTATTAATCATAATAACATAATCACAAATATTTTCTGCTTCTTCCATATAATGAGTAGAATATAAAATTATCTTACCACGTTTCTTTTCTTCTTTAATAAAATCTAAAATAATTTGACTAGAAATAATATCAAGACCACTAGTCGCTTCATCTAAAATATAGTATTTAGGATCATGTACTAGACATCTTGCAATATTAACTCTTTGTGTTTGTCCTGTTGATAAATTTTCTATTCTATTATATAGAAAACTATCCATATTTAATTTATTAGATATCTCTTTTATTCTACTTTCTAATTTATCTTCTTCTACGCCATAAATACTCCCACACATTTTTAATAGTTCATATGATGATAATGTATTATAAAGCTTTGTATTACCAGATAAATAGGCAATATTTTTCTTAATCTCTATTTCATTATGTAGATAATTAAGTTTTTCAAAAGAAATAGTTCCACTAGTTGGCTCAAGAATTCCTGCAATCATTCTAAGCAGCGTTGTCTTCCCTGCCCCATTTGGTCCTAATATTCCGATGATTTCTCCATCTTTTGCTTTAAAACTAATGCCATTATTAGCATAAAACTCTTCTTTTTGACGTTTAGAATTATATTTAATAAATTTTTTCTTTAAGTTTTTAACTTCTAACATAATCCACCTTCCAAGCAAAATTATAGCATAGGAGAAATACCTAGACAACAAAAAAAGAAGAACTTTTTATTCTCCTAATCATATTTAAATATATAAAACAAATTTTCTATTAAAAAATGTATCTTGTTCGATTGTTTTATAAATAAAAGTATGATACTATTAACTTAGGAATTACCTAGTATGGGTGTTTGCCTCTTTCTATCTCTTAATTTTAGGGGGGTAGAAAGGGGAAATGTTTATGAGTAAGAAAGATACTTTAATAGTAATATTATTACTTATTATAATTCTTTTAATTATTTATAGATAAAAAGACACCCTATTACATCATTGTAACTAGGGTGTTTACACAAGATTTTTTTGAGGTAAATACCCATCTACAAAACTAGGTATTTCCTCTTTTTTAGTTTATGTAAATTTCTTTTACATATTCATAGTATCATAAATATTAATTATTTTCAAGTAGCCAAAACTAACTAAATATTCTATTTCATATATTTATTTCCACTTTTCCAAGCTTCCCCTACTTTTTCACCAATTGCATAATATCCATTTTGGAATTGATCAAAGACAAAAGCATTTAACTTAGTAGGATCAACTTTACCATTAGAATCAAGTACTTCTTCATCTGCTAAGACATTAACTATTTCACCAACTACTCTAAATCCTTCATCATCATTATATATCTTAGATACTTTACATTCTAAGGTAATTGGATACTCTTCAATTATTGGAGCATCTACTCTTTCACTTTTAACTGCATGCATACCACTTTTCTCAAACTTATCTTTAACTCTATTAGCACTAGCAGTACCAAAGTAGTCTGACTCTTCTAAATGAGGAATATCTGCAACACTAATAGTAAAAGCTCCTCTTTCTTTAATATTTTTAGAAGTCTTATGACTCTCTGTAATATTTAAAGCAACTTTATTATTACCACAAATACCTCCCCAAGCCATATTCATAACATCAACACTACCATCTTCACAGTATGTTGCAATCATTAAAACAGGCACAGGAAATAAATAAGGTTTTACCCCTAAATCTTTTTTAGCCATTTTTATCATCTCCTAATATTATTATAAAACTAACTATTTTTAATTTCAATATTACACTAACTCTGTATTTAAGTAATAATAATAATGAAGTAATTCTCTTTTATATTCTACAATTTTACCTTCTGGTAAGACTAACATTCTAGTTACACCAATCTGTTCTACAAAAGAAGGATTATGACTTACCATTATTAAAGTACCAGTATAATTTTTAAAGTTCTCTCCAATAACTTTCTGCGTTTCTGGATCAAAATGATTAGTAGGCTCATCTAGTATAATTATGTTAGTTCTTTGAATAAGTATTTTACACAAAGCTACTCTAGCTTTCTCTCCAGGAGATAATACTTTTACTTTCTTAAAAACATCATTATTAGAAAATAGAAAGTTTCCTAAAAAGGTTCTTAACTCATTATCACTATAATTAGGATTATCTACATTTTCTAGGATAGTCTTATCTTCATCTAATATTTCTAACTCTTGAGCATAATAAGCGATAGAAGCTTTATAACCATAGACTATTTCTCCTTTAATAGGTTTTAATTTATTCATAATTAATTTTAATAAAGTTGACTTACCTACTCCATTTTCTCCAACTATTAAAAACTTCTCTCCTCTTGCCATCTCAAAAGATAGATTACGATATAAATCACTCTTGGAAGGATAATGAAAAGTTAAATGTTTTACTTCTAAAGGTATTCTACCGCTAACCTCTTTAGGCTCTACTTTCATAGTAACAGTCTTATATTTTTCTTCTCTTACCTCTAATTCATCTAACTTTTTCTCTAACATTTTCTTTCTTGATTCACCTAATCTCTTTAAGTTATGATTAGTACGAGAGGCAGACTCTGCTCTTTTAACAACTTCTTCTAGTTTCTTTATTTCTCTTTCTTGTTCTTTTATTCTTAACTCTTTTTGCATCATTTCATCAGCATAGAGCCTTTTAAATTCTTTATAATTACCTTTATATACTTTTATTTTATGAGTAACTTTATTAATAAACATAGTCTTAGTAACTACTTCATTTAAGAAATCAATATCGTGACTAATAACTAAAACCATACCGTGATAATTCTTTAAATAATCTATTATAAAGTCTTTAGTCTTAGCATCCAAATGGTTAGTTGGTTCATCTAAAAGTAAAATATCAGAGTTTGAAAAAAGAAGTCTTGCAAAAGCGATTTTAGATTTTTGTCCTCCTGATAAATCTCCTACTTTCATCTCTAACAAGTCACTATCTATTTGCATATTTTCAATTAAAGACAATAACTCATCTTCTGCCGTATACTGATTAAGACTATCAAGTTCACTTTGAATCTTCTCTGCTTGTCTTAAAAGTTTATTTTGTTCCAGTTCACTTGCACTACTTAATTTTTTATAAATAACATTTAACTCTTGTTCTAACGCTTCAATTGGTCTTCCGCTGTATAAATAATCTAAAACATTCTTCTCTTTATCAGTAAAATTAATCTCTTGAGGAAGATGTCCTATCTTTTTATTATTAACAGTTACCTTCCCAGCATCTAAAGACTCCTCTTTTAAAATAATCTTAAATAAAGTAGTCTTCCCTGCTCCATTTACACCAACAACTCCTACTTTATCATTATCTTCAATTAAAAAGGAAGCATCATCATAGATGACTTCACTACCAAATGCTAGATACATATTTTGTCCTTTCATAGACTCACCTTCTTAATTAGTTTAAATTTATATATATTTAATGCCAGTTGTAATAGTTAAATTAGGTTGCCTTTTAACAAGTGTTTTTTGAAGATTACTATAAGCTTCAAATCCAAACTTGGCTCTACTTTTTACTTCTTCAAAACTTTCGTTAGTTAACCCATAATCTTCTAATAATAAATTATATATTTCATTTGTTATCTCAATTTCTCTTTTATCTTCATCTGTTAATTCTTTTTTACTATCTAATTCTGTAAATAATTTCTCATATTCAGCTATCTCAAGTGAGTGTTCACGACTCCATTGTTGAGATGGACCACCTATTTTCTTACGAGGAGATGGATAAGGATTATGTGCATCATATAGCATTTCTAACTTATTCATTACTCTATTTAATTCTTTTTCTCTTAATTCTTTACTTTCTAATGTTTGATACAAATTAACAGTTCCAATTCTCATCGTTTTGTATTCATCGGGTATTTTATCATTCAAACTACGATTTTCACTATAATTAAAATGAAATAATCTCACATTTTTATCATTTATTGGTGTAGAAATATCTAAACTTTCAAAACCGTTTTCATTACTAGAAATACTAAGTTGCATATCTTGCATTTTAAATAGATTTAAAGCTCTATTATAAATATTATATATTGCTACTTTCTTATATACCTCTAATTCAGATAAAACATCTCTATCTTCATCTTTAATATAATCTCTTATAACAGAAAACTCTAATTCTATTAAAGAATTTAAATAC
>CALVVC010000041.1 GCA_944363755.1 uncultured Bacilli bacterium | reverse complement strand
TACTTTATCTATGAAGTAGGAATCCTTGAAGGTAACGACAAGGTAAAAACAAAACTTGTTTTGTTTTATTTGTTCTTAGTCTTGTTGAATATAGATATTCTAATAATTTAAAATTTATGGAAGATAATCAATTATTTGATTTTCTTGATTGTTATATAGATTTAAAAAAAGAAGATATTATAAAATATCAAGAACAAAAGAAAAAATGTTTAGATGAGTATATTTTAAGGGAAAAAGAAAGAAAAGTTGAAGCAGGGTTTATGGTTGATAAGTATAATATTATTAATAATGTTAAAGATTTTATTAATGAAAATTATTATTCTTGTGTTAATGTTTTTACTGATAAGTAGCTTTCTTATGTTGATAAAAATGAGTTAGATGATTATTATTCTGGTTTTTGTTATTGTGGTAGTCAGTGTATAGATAGAGATATTAATGTATATTTATTAAGATATAATATGAAAAAGTTAATAGAAAGATATCCTAAGTTAAATGATTATTTTGATAATCTAGATTTAAAATATAGAGAGTTATTAAAAGATAATGATATTGTTGATAATAAGAAAATAAAAAAATTAGTTGGTAATACCATCTAATTTTTTACATAGATTTTAAACTTGTGAAATTGACCTATTGAACCATAATTTTTAGTTATGTAATCATATATTTTTTTACTTGATTGATTTTTTGAACCATCTTCTGTTTTTTCATAATAAGCATTATTAATAACGATAATACTACCATCTTTTATTTCTTTAATCTTTTTAATTAATTCTTCTTCGCCATTATAGCCTAGATTACCTTTTAATGGTAAATCAAATTCGTTAATAGGTATATCTAAAGATAGTTTATATAGGTAAGAGTTCATTAAAATGAAATATACATTGTCATAATCATCATCGAAGTAATCTTTTAATGCTTCTATATCTGACATATACTCATCTTGTAAGTAACGATATTTAAATAAATTATTATCATATTTTGGTTCGCAAGTTATATAATTTACGATTAAAGCCATAATTGGAATAAGAATAAAGATAGGAGCAGTTTTATTGATGAGATTATTTACTTTAGGATATTTTTTTAGTAAGTAATAAACTAGAGGAATAATTGCAGTTAGAAAATGACTTGGATTAAATAAAGGATATGCCATTATCATAAATGCTAAAATATATAAAAGTTCAAAGCCTTTTGTTTTTATATATTCTCTTATTATATATATTACTATCAAGACTGTAATAATTGTTAATATGTTGTAATTACCATTTCCGTTTCTAAAGTCTAATAATCCTAGAAATGCAAAGTTTATATAGTCATATAAGGCATTATTGAAATAGAAATAACATATTACTATTAGATTAGTTATTATGAATGGTACTATTCTTTTAATTATCTTTTTAGGCTTTTTTATGTAATATAGAGTAGGTAAAGCTAGAAATATTCCAATACTTGATTTAGTTAAGAAGGCTAGACTTATTACTAGTCCAATTAAATAGTCACTTTTATTATTTTTTTCTAGATATATTAATAGAAATACATAAAATACAGATAGAGTATTATAACTTGGGGCAGTGTCAAAAAGAAAATAAATAAAAAATGGAAAAATAATTTTTTTGTCTAATTTGTATACTACTATTAAAGTTAATAGGGCATAGAAAGTGTTTATAATATAGAAAGCAATTATATTTGTACTTAATATCTTCATAAGAAGGCCAGTTATGGCTGGATAAAATGGTGTTATTACCATATTAAAGTCTTTATACATAATTAGCCCATCACTAACATTTTTACTGAAACCATAATTCCACATTAAATCCATGTCTATTGGTCTAAAAAAGTTAAAAATAAAAATTCCAATAGTGAAGAATGTAAATAAAATAAGTGTTCTTTTATTATTTTTAATAAATTTTATCATAATTATATACTCCTTTTTTATTATTATATCAATAAATATTTTTAAAGAAAATAATTGACTTTATGGTAGAACACTGCTATAATTTTAATCGGTACATTTTATATCCCCACTAAAACTTGAACTTTGGGAAGGTTTGAGTAGTTTAGTAAAGGAGAAAAATTATGAAAAGTTATATGCAAAAGAAAGAAACAGTAGAGAGAAAATGGTACGTTATCGATGCTGAAGGTAAACCTTTAGGTCGTGTAGCTAGTAAGGCTGCTCATATCTTACGTGGTAAGCATAAAGTTACTTATACACCTCATATTGATTGTGGTGACTATGTAATTATTATTAATGCTTCTAAAGTATTACTTACTGGTAATAAGTTAGAAGATAAAAAATATTATAGTCATTCAGGGTATCCAGGTGGACTAAGAACTAGAACTGCAAAAGAAATGATTGAGAAGTATCCAGAAGAAATGGTAGAAAAAGCTGTTAAAGGAATGTTACCAAAGAATCGTTTAGGTAGAGCGATGTATAAGAAACTATTTGTTTATGCAGGTAGTGATCATAAACATATGGCTCAAAAACCTAGTGAGATGGATGTATAGGGAGGTTAATTATGGCAGATAAGAAACAAGTTTTTACAGGAACTGGTAGAAGAAAGACTAGTGTTGCAAGAGTTAGACTTACAACTGGTACTGGTAAAATTACTATCAATGGACGTGATGTTAATGAATATTTCCCATATCCAACTTTAGTTATGGATTTAACACAACCACTTGATGTTACTAATACACGTGATATGTTTGATGTCGATGCAGATGTAACTGGTGGTGGATTTTCTGGTCAAACTGGTGCAGTTAGATTAGGAATTACTAGAGCATTACTTAAATATGATGAATCTACTCCAGCTGATTCAGAGAATAGTTTCCGTAAGATTTTAAAAGCTGAAGGATTTATTACTCGTGATGCACGTAAGAAAGAACGTAAGAAACCAGGTCTTAAGAAAGCTAGACGTGCTCCACAATTTAGTAAACGTTAATCTATTGTTTCTAAAGTACTGTTTAAACAGTACTTTTCTTTTTGTATAGATTTTGATATCTGCTTGTGTTATTATATTTTTACAGGAGGTAACGGACTGATGAGAATATATGTATATTTAGATGAAAGTGGTTCTATTCATAAAAATAGTAAGACAAAATATTTTGCAGTTGGTGGTTATTTTACATTTGTAAAAGATAAAAATAAAATAACATCTAAATATAAGAAGATAAATAAGTCTATTAAAGATAAGAAAAAAATTGATTTAAAAAAAGAAATTAAATCATATGATATGAGTGATTTAGAAAAGATAGAAATTTTTAACAGTATTCAAGATATTGACACATTTTATGGGTGTGCTAAAATATTTGAAAAATTATCTATGAAAAAAGAGATTGTAGCTTCTAATATATTTTTTAATTATGCAGTCAAATTGTTATTTATAGATTGTATATTACCATTAATTAATTTGGATCAATTAAATGAAAATATTGAATTTATATTAAGTGTAGATAATAGAAATATAAGAGTAGGTGATTTGAATAATTTAGAAATGTATTTAAAAACTGAGTTTTGTTTAGAAAACTTTAATTTTAAAGTAACTTATTATGATTCTGCAAGTAATTATGGAATACAACTTGCTGATTTAATTGTTAATACATTTTATAATTTATATAAGGATAGAAATATAGTAAAAAAAGTTTTAGCCCATTTAAAGGAAAAGAATTTTAGAATAAGTTTATTTCCTGGACATAAAATTAAGGGTAGAAATAAAAAAATTGAATATACTAATAATGAGGATAATTGACAATATATAAATTTTATGTTAATATATTCTCACAAGACCTGAGGTAGGTAGCTAAATGCTAAGCGTATGTTAAGTACGTTGCCCCTCAGGCATTTTTATTTAAAAATCTAGTTTTAATTCTTCATAGGTGAGCTATCTGACAATGATATATCAAAAAACTATGACTATTGTCAAAATTAGCATACAATTATTTTAAAGCTTATATAAGTTAATTTTTCCTCATAACTAATAATTTATTACTATTTTTATTAGAAAATCTTTTTCTTGTTTCCAATGTTTCTATTTCTTCTAAGTTAAAACCAACATTTGTAGCTATATCTAACCAATCATTTAAAAGTTTTATTCTTTTAGTGTCTTCTAAATTTACTAAATGAAGACCATTTTCTTTTGTGTATTTATGTATATTTTCCAGAGTTTTCTTTACATAATTTTTTAACCAAGAATCATAAGTGTTATATTTGATATAGCATTGAGTATTACAATTTGTATATGTTTCATAATTAAAATAAGGTGGGCTACTGAAAGATAAGTCTATTTTTTCTTTTAATTGAGGAATATATTGTTCAGATCCAGTATTAAATATTTCTGTTAAAGCATTGATATTTAATGTTTCTTTAATCCATTTAGAAAAAAATATAAGTCTTTGATATAATTCTTCATATGGATCTGTACCAATATAATGATAGTTATATTTACTAGTTAAGGCTCCTAACATTCTACTGCCAAATCCACAAGAGTAATCAAATATTGTGGCATTTTCATATGGTAAATATTTTTCATATATTTTTCTTGCAATGACGGGATTAAAATTTGTTACTTTCCCAACCATTGAAGAACTGAAGAAAAAATCTCTTAAATTAGCTTCATCACTTTTTTGTTGATAGAAACTTTTGTGTTTGTTTATGTAAGTTAAAGCTGTTTCTAAAAGATTATCGTTATCTATTATTTCTTTTGGTGAATATTTACCATTTTTTGATTTTGCTTTATAGATTAAATCTTCAAAAAAATTATTTAATACTTTGTTAATATTTCTATTCTCTATATTAAAATTATTTATATCTAATGTTTGGTTATAGAATTCTACTAATATTTTCTTTAAATATTCTTCATTGTAATTATGATAAATATTTTTTCTAATATTTTCTAAATCCATGTTATATCACCTCGAATTAATTAATATTATATATTAAAATTAGAATTTATGGTATATTATATTTATGAAGAAATGTTTGAGTAATTTTGATTTAAAACTTATTGCAATTATTACTATGACAATAGATCATATTGGTGTTGTTTTTGGTACTATATTTTATAACTTTTTAAGAGCAGTAGGAAGACTTTCTTTTCCTATTTTTGCTTATCTTTTAACAGAGGGATATGTTCATACTAAGAGCTTTATTAAGTACTTTTTAAGACTTTTAGTACTTGCTATTGCATCAGAAGTTATTTATGATTATGTTTTCTTTGATAGTTTTATTTATTTAAGGGCAAATAATATTTTCTTTACCCTTGCTTTAGGTCTTTTAACTTTGTTTTTGTTAGATAAAAGTAAAGTCTTAATTAATAAATATTTTAAAGAAAAGATGGACTTAGTTATTATATTACCTGTAACATACTTTTTAATTATTATAATTATGGGGTTAATTGGAGAGTTTTTATGTTTTAGTTATGGAATGTTAGGTATTTTTGTAATTAGTTTCTTTTATTTATTTAAAGAAAATTTTTATCTTCTTTTTCTATCAGTTAGTTTAATAACATTAGTACTTGGAGAGGGAATGCAATATTTTTCCTTGTTTTCTTTAATACTTATTTATTTTTATAATAATAAACTTGGTAAGAGTTGTAAAATGTTTTTCTATTTATACTATCCATTACATATATTAGTTTTAGGACTTATTAAAATGCTTATAGGCTAAAAATGTTTCTTTTTATTAACTTTATCATAGACTATTTTAGAGGTGAAGTTAATGTTAAATTTAACATTATTACAACAGATGTTAGTTGTTTCTATTGCTCTTAGTGTTATAACCTGTGCTTTTATTCAAAAGACTAAGAAGTTTTTTCCTTGTTCTAGCTGTTTAGTTATTTATAATTTAGTTGTTAATTTTGTAGTAGGGTTTCTTTTTTGTATTACTTTTACAAGCGTAGGTTTTCCTAATAGTCTGTGGGTATCCTTCTTTAGTTTTATAGGTGCTGATACTATTTATAAGTCTTTAGAAGGTAAGTTAAAAGATTATTCATCTTTAGTTAATATTGATTATATTACAGTAAAGAAAAGTAATATTATAAATGTGGATGGTGATAAATAATGGAAAAACCTCTTTATCCTAGTCCTTATATGCGAATAACACAAGGGTATATGATGGGAACACATCAAGATAGTTATGCTATTGATGATGCGGGTAGTGATAGTGGAATTGATTTTATCGTCGCTCCTTTTACTGGTGTTATAAAAAAAATATATGTGGGTGATGCTAATGAAGTGTGGCTTGAGAGTAGTGATGCGGTAATTTATCCTGATGGAACGGTTGACTATATGACGATGATGTTTGCTCATGATAATGATATCTCTAATCTTTTTGTTGGTAAAGTAATAAATCGTGGTGAAAGATTTTATGAAGAAGGTACAAAAGGTAATGCTAGTGGTAATCATGTACATATGGAATGTGGTAGGGGTAAATTTACGGGTAGTGGTTGGCATAAAAATAGGGCTGGGTACTGGTCTATTAATAACGGGAAAAATCCTACAGAGTGTTTATGGATAGATGATAGTATTAAAGTTTTAAATAGTTACGGTTATACTTTTAAAAAAATTGAAGAAGATGTAGTTTTTGCAGATACTTCTGTTATTGAAGAACCAGTTAAAGAAGAACATACAGATGCCGATATAAATGAGAAAGATAATAATGATACTATTAATAAAGATACAAACGCTAAAGTTAAACCTAAACTAATATTTACTTGTAAGAGTGATGATATTTATGCAATTGAATTAAAAGCTGGCCAGAAATTATATTTAGAATAAAAAAGAGTCTTTTGACTCTTAACCTAGGGCAACATCTAATATCATCATTACCATGAATCCTATAATTGTGAATAAGGCCATAAGGTCTTTTTTCTTATTGGTTTGACTTTCTGGAATTAATTCTTCAACAACTACATAAATCATGGCTCCTGCTGCAAAAGATAGTAAGAATGGTAGAATTATTTGAATCTTTAAGACTAAAAGTGCTCCTATTACGGCTGAGATAGGTTCTACTATTCCTGATAATTGTCCATAAAAGAAAGCTTTACCTCTTGTATATCCTTCACGTCTTAAAGGAAGAGAAACAGCACTACCTTCTGGGAAGTTTTGAAGTCCTATTCCAAGAGCAAGGGCTAGAGCACTGCTTAATGTTGAACCAGTTAGAGAGTAGGCAAGAGAACCAAAGGCTACTCCTACAGCCATACCTTCTGGGATATTGTGCAGTGTGATTGATGATATTAACAAAAAACATCTTTTAGTTTTACTGTTTTTTTCCTCTTTTTTTAATTTGCTTAAATAATCGTAGATTTTATCACCAATAAAAAGTAATACTCCACCTGATAGGAAACCTAGAGATATAACTAACCAAGTAGTCATCTTTAATTCTTCAGCCATTTCAAGTGCTGGAGATATTAAACTAAAGAAACTTGCTGCTACCATAACTCCTGCTGCGAAACCTAAAAGGGCATCCATTAGAGTTTTATTTACTTTCTTAAAAAAGAAAACTATACTAGCTCCTAATGCTGTTATACTCCAAGTAAAGATACAGGCAATGAATGCTTGTAATACTGGTGATAAATTACTAAATGAATCTAACATTATAACACCTCTAGTTGTAAGTTATGCAAGAAGTGTTAATAGTAGTGGGCTATAAATATAAAAGTAAAATTTTATTAACTCTATATAATGCAATGAATACTAATTTAATATATGGAGGTCATTATGAAAAAAGATATATTTGAAGCAGAAATAGTTGTTCAAGAGAATAGAATAAGGGTTGTGCATGTGGGGAATACTGATTATATTTCTTTAACTGATTTAGCTAGATATGCTAATCCAAGTGAACCTAAAATACCTATTTATGCTTGGATGAGAAATAAAGATGTTTTAGCTTATTTAGGTTTGTGGGAAAAATTAAATAATAAAAATTTCAAAGGTCACGAATTCGAGACCTTTATGAATGAGGCTGGTAAAAATAGCTTTTATATGTCACCACAAAAATGGATTAAAGAAACAAATGCAGTTGGAATTATTTCAAAGTCTGGTAATAATGGAGGAACTTATGCTTGTAGTGATATTGCTTTAGAATTTGCTAGTTGGTTAAGTCCAGAATTTAAACTTTATGTTATTCAGGAATTTCAGCATTTAAAAAGAGATGTTGCTTATCAGGAAAAAGTGGAATGGCAAGTTAATAGAATTCTTTCAAAAGTTAATTATTTAGTTCATACTAATGCTGTTAAGAACTATATTGTACCTAATTTAACTGATAAGCAAAAAAGATTTGCTTATGCAAATGAAGCGGATGTTTTAAATGTAGCATTGTTTGGTATGACTGCTAAAGAGTGGAGAGATGAGAATCCTTCACTTGCTCTTAAAGGCAATATTCGAGATTATACTGATTTGCTTCATTTAGTTATTTTAAGTAATTTAGAAAGTATTAATGCGGAATTTATTGCTAATAATATTCCTCAAAGTGAAAGATTAGTAAAACTAAATAATATTGCTAGAAAACAGATGAATACTTTAGTTAATAATAAAGGAATTAAAGATTTAGAGTTATTAGAAGAAAAATGATATAGATAATATTTTATGCTATTAAGAACATATACTTTACTAGGTGTTTATAATGATAAGAAAATATAAAGTTCTTTTTTTAATTATGTTTATAGTTTTGCTTATGTCATTACAGTTTGTTGATGCTAGAGTTAAACCTAAAAAATCTTTAATAGGTAAAGTAATAACAATTGATGCTGGTCATGGAGGAAGGGACTCTGGTACTAGTTATGGTAATCTTTATGAGAAAGATCTTAATTTAGAAATATCTAAGGTGTTAAAGAAAGTGTTGAAGAGTAAAGGTGCCACTGTATATATGATAAGGGAAGATGATAGTGATTTATCAAGTCGTTGGGATAGTGCTAAAAAACGAGGTGATTTATATAGACGAATATTAAAGATACAGGAAAATAAAAGTGATTTGTATTTATCTATTCATATAAATTATCATTATTATAGTAGTGTTAGTGGAGCGGAAGTCTTATATCATCCAATTAACCCTAATAACTTAGTATTAGCAGAATATATTATGAATGAATTTAAAGATGATTTAAATACTGATAGAGAGGTTATTAAGACTAATTTATATCTTTATTCTAATACAAGAGTACCTGGTGTTTTAATAGAGTGTGGATTTATATCTAATCCTAATGA
>CALVVC010000040.1 GCA_944363755.1 uncultured Bacilli bacterium | reverse complement strand
TATATCTAGGCGATAATCACGTTTTTCATTACCACTATTAAATTCAGTATCATATAATCTAAACTCACTAATATCCACATTAGTATATGGTTTTAAAATAGTATTAAAGAACTCTTTATAATCTTCTATTTTAAAGAAGTGTTTAAATGTAGTGTCTGATAAAAGACTAATAAATTTTTTCTCAGTCTTTTCTTTATTTTCTTCTTGTTTCATAATATTTATACCTCCAATAATTTTAATATTTCTACGTAGATGCCTACACTCTAACATAAGTTAAAATAGATTGCAATTTACGAAAAATAGTATTTGGAGGTATAAACACTCTCTAATTTTATAAATTCTTCTAGAGAAAATAAAAAATTGACCCCTATTTTTAAGTCAATTTTCAAAATTACAACAAATTTTATTTTTTTACATATGACTTGCCTTTAGATTCAATATTACCTTTAGTTCCCTCATCAGTCATAACTAAACCTAAATAGTTTTCTCTTTCTATATTATCTTTTATCTTTCTTAAAGCATCTAATGATAGGCCATCAATACCAATACTATTAATATCAAAATAGTGCTTATCATTCTCTTTATCTTTTTCTTGCTTTATTTTATTTATTACTGCTTTATCTTTATACTTAACATTTTCTAATATATTTTTATTTTCTAAATCTGCTTCATTTAGTACTTCTTCATTTTCTATCACAAAGTCTCCCTTTTTAATATCTTCAATTTTATACGCAATTGATTTACCATATGCTGTTAAAGGCGTAAGAAGAGCAAAAGAAGAAAATGTTACTACAGCAGAAACACTAAATAAACTCATATCATTTAAAATTGATAATGGTATGCTGCCAAAACCAGTAATAAGTAAAGGTATCGCCACAGCCATAGCTATCTTTTCTTTTACTATTAATCTTTTTAATAACTTTTTATTTCTAAAATGTTGGTCTCTCATTAATTTTAGTACTTTTATTTTATTCTTTTCAATATTAGCATACCTAGGTTTCGAACCATCTGCCATATAAACAACCAAATTATTATAGTCTTCTGTAGTTCTTTTAATCATTATATTACTTTCATCGTTTATATACTTATTGCATTTTCCTTTTTCTACTTCAAACCTCATTATATACTTATTACTCTTCTTATCTTCATCTCTAATTACTTTCATAACTCTTCCTCTTTTCTGTTCTTATATACTATCATAAGATTATAAAATAATCAACAAAAAAAGACTTAGTCTTAAGCCTCCTCTTTTTCAGTCATATCTACAACTGTTTTCCCTTTATAACTTCCACATTTAGGGCAAACGCGATGTGCTTTAATCATTTCACCACAGTTAGGACATTTAACCATTCCTGGTACGTCGATTGCATTATGACTTCTTCTCATTCTCTTTCTTGTTTTAGATACCTTTCTAAAAGGAACTGCAAACATTTGAATATCTAACTTTAACATATTATCACTCCTTTTCTATCTTATTTAATAAATCTTTAAAGGGATTATTAGTATTAATTTCTTTCTCATCTTCACTAATAACTCTCCATCCATCCCCTTTATATTTATCATAATTGTTAACTTCGCTATAGCGAATAGGGATCTCTAGTACTATATTTTCCCATAAAATGCTAATAATATCAAGACTAAATTTATCTTTTTCTAAAAATTCGGTAACATTTTCACTTATTTTAAAAGGAAAGGAATAACTAACTGGTTTTAAACTAACTGAATCATTTAATTTCATTATAGAAGAACAATCTACTTCTAATAATAAATCATCAACATCTGGATATGTTAAATTACCTTTTACTTTAACTTTTGCTAAATCTTTTATATCAGTATTAGCATATACTTCTTTAGGAATAGTAAATTCTTCGTCTATTGATATATTATTAACCTTACCATCTAACAAATCTTTTATATTCATATACTTCACCATCTTTTGAAAAATACCATGAATAATAAAATCACCATACTACAAGCAAGAGACATATTTTCCTTTATGACATAACTTCTTTCATAGAAACATGAAATATCATCAACAATATTAACTATCCAACTTTCTAAATATCTTGGTAAAGTTTTACCTATAGGAAACATATGTGTTTTAATTATGTCTTGTTCTAGATTATTTAAATCAAAATACTTATTAGAGTTTTCTAAAGCAATATTAGGATGATTTACTAGCATATGCGCTTTTTTCTCATCATACTCATCTAAAAAGAAATCGTGTAAAACTGCTCCTCTTGTTGTACTTCTATAATCTAAATGACAAAATTTAGTTATTTTGTATGAATAGTAGGCAACTCTCATCATATGAGAATATCTATCCATTCCATGATGAACACAATTTTTCGTTTTTTGATATTCACTATTACTCACAATTGGCATTATTATATTATTAAACTCTTCATTTGGATAAAAGGTTTTCATAACTAAAACCAACCACCACTTTCTTCTTTAACATAAGCATATATAATTTTAGCACAACCACCCTATTTTATCAAGTTTACACTATCATTTGACACTTACTTAACTTATTTCTGCTTTTACTTTTTTTACACCTTTTTTAATATCATTTTTAAAGAATCTATAACTAGCTGATATTAAGATATATATAGGTAAAGCAATGATAATTCCAAGTGGCCCACCAACAGTGCCTCCAATTGATACCATCATAATTGTAATAAGTGGGTTTACATTATTTGTCTTACCATATACTTTAGGAGAAATTACATAACCATCTAATTGTGGGAAGATTAAACATATTATAACAGTAGCGATAAATAATGAAGGACTTATAACAGATGCTGTTAGAAGGGCAAGTAAATTAGTAATTAATCCTCCAAAGTAAGGTATAACTGTTGTAAGGGAAGCTAAAACTCCAAATAAGAACCAATTAGGATGCCCTACTATTAGAAAAACTATAGAATATTCAAAAAACTGAATAATCATAAATGTTAATAGTCCTTTTAAGTAATTACTTAACTCTATGTCTAAGGCTTTAACATAATAGTAATATTTATATTTTACTTGTTTTAAAAAGTTAGCAACTACTGCTTTTATATTATCCATATAAGCAAGAAAATAGATTGATACAACATAACAAATTATTACTTTACCTAAAAAGGAAGCTGTTTTACCTACTATATCAATAGAGCCATCTTTTAAAAAGTTACCTAGACTTGTAATTATATCATTTAAATAACCTTTACTACTATCTGTTATAAAGTCTAAATTTATATTAAATTTATCTGAAACATCTTCTATTACCTTACCAAAGTTAGTTACAAACATAACAAGTTGATTATATAGAAGTGGTAAAGTTATGATTAATAAAGTTATGATAATAGTGGTTACTCCTATTACAACTATTGTAACAGCAAGACTCTTTCTAACTTTCTTAGATACTAATTTTCTAACTATAGGGTTTAGAGCATAACTTATTGCAAAAGCAATGATAAAAGGCATACAAATACTAATAATAGATGAAAATATATTAAACCATGTTCCTATATTGGTAACTATAATATATAAAAGCCCCATAAGAATTAAGAAGTTTAATAATTTATAGTTTATTTTATTTTTGTACATAATTACCTCTCAAGCATAATAGTAGTAGGTCCCATATTAGTTAAAGTAATTGCCATATCTTCTCCAAAAACTCCACCTTTTGTTTGAACATAACTACTTAGAGTCTTATTAAAGTATTCATATAAAAGCTTTGCTTTTTCTCCACTCATTGCCTTTATATAACTAGGTCTATTACCTTTAGTAGTATCAGCATATAAAGTAAATTGAGAAATTGATAAAATAGAGCCTTTAACATCAAGTATAGATAAGTTCATAACTCCATTACTATCAGGAAATATTCTAAGATTTAAAATTTTCTTAACCATCCAAAGAATAGTATCTTTATTATCAGTATCAGTAAAACCAACAAGTAACATTAAGCCATTATCTATTTCACTAATATTTTTATTATTAACAACACATTTAGCATTACTACATCTTTGTACTAAGACTTTCATGATATCAACCTTTCTACACTTGTAATATATGGTAAATTATTAAGATCTAGTATCAATTTATTTAAATGTTCTAAATTAATAACAATAATTTCCATCTCATAAGTAACATATTCATCTCTATTAACTGTTTTAATACTAGTAATAGAAGCATTATCTTTACTAACTGTACTAGTTATATCAATTAATTTATTATCTAAAGTATCTGTTCTAATTAGTAAATTACTATAGTATTTATTAGTAGGAGTTAAATCCCAATTTACTTTAATACATCTATCATCCATACTAGCTAGATTTCTACAAGTACTTCTATGAATCGTTATACCATTACCTCTTGTAATATATCCTACTATATCATCTCCATGAACTGGTTTACAGCATGAAGCGATACTTACTTTTATTTTATCTATTCCATCTACAATTATGTCAGAAGCACTATCATTTATTTTGACAATATTTTTTAAAAGTTTAGGTTTCTCTTCTTCTTTTTTCTCATAATTTATATTAATAACATTATTAGGAGTATGTTTACCACTACCTATATCATAGTATAAATCATCAATATTATCTATTTTTAGAGTTTTATAGACTTCTTTAATTAACTCATCACTATAGAAGTCTACAAGAGGTATTTTTCTTTTCCTTAATTCTTTTTCTAAGAATTCTTTACCACGTTCTACTAAGACTTCTTTTTCATTCTTACTAAAGTAACTCTTAATCTTATTACGTGCCCCTGTAGTTTTAACTATATTTAACCACTCTTTAGAAGGATGAGCACTCTTATTAGTATTTATTTTTACTATATCATTACTTTTAAGTTCATAATCAAGTGGTACTATATTACCATTAACAAAGGCTCCTACAGTAGTTTCTCCTACTTTGCTATGAACTTTATAAGCAAAGTCAAGTGGAGTTGATCCTTTAGGTAATTCGAAGACATCTCCTTTAGGTGTAAAAACATAAATATTATTATTTAAAACTTCATCTTTAACAGAACTAATAAATTCTTCACTACTCATATTTGTATTTTCAAGTTCCATTATCTCTTTAAAGAATTGAAGTTTTTTAGTAGTTAGAGACTGTAAATTAGCAGTTTTAGTACTACCACCATTTTCTTTATAAGCCCAGTGAGAAGCGATACCATTTTCGGCTACTTCGTCCATCTCATATGTTCTAATTTGTATTTCAAATAAATATCCATCAATACCAAAAACTGTTGTATGAAGTGACTGATACATATTAGGTTTAGGCATAGCGATATAGTCTTTAAAACGTTTAGGAAGTGGTCTAAACTTAGAATGAATTAAGCCAAGTGAAAGGTAACAATCCTGCTCTGTATCTACTAATACGCGAAGAGCGAGTAAGTCATAAATATCACTAAATTTCTT
Source organism: uncultured Bacilli bacterium (assembly GCA_944363755.1). GTDB lineage: Bacteria > Bacillota_I > Bacilli_A > RF39 > UBA660 > Onthousia. The sequence goes on along the minus strand of CALVVC010000040.1, from coordinate 3,794 downwards.
ACCTTTATCAAGTTTATTATAAATACTATAAATACTCTTAGCACGACCTTTTATTTCATGAGGTATATGATGAAGATTCAAAAGCTCTGTTACTTCTTCTTGCATCTCATATACTGTAGTATCACGTTCTGCTTTAGTTTTATTAAGTTTATCTGCTATATCGTAAAAGACTGTTGGTTTTAAATAACGAAGAGATAAATCTTCAAGTTCACTTTTTATTTTATGAATACCTAAGTGATGAGCTAGTGGGGCAAATATTTCAAGAACTTCTTTAGACTTTTTCTTTTGTTTTTCAACTGGCATCGCCCATAATGTTCTCATATTATGAAGTCTATCTGCTAATTTTACAATAATTACTCTAACGTCTTCACTCATACCTACTATTATCTTTTTATAATATTCTACTAAGTACTCATTATCAGTAGAAAAGTGAAGTCTACCTAGTTTTGTAACTCCATCTACAAGTTTATAAACTGTTAAACCAAACTTTTCTTTAAACTCTTCTATATCTACATCAGTATCTTCTATAACATCATGTAAAAGTCCTGCTATTAAACATTCACTATCTGAGTAAATTGAAGTTAGTATCATTGCAACATTAAGGGGATGAATAATATATTCCTCCCCACTCATACGATACTGTCCACTATGTTTTTCTTTAGCATAATAATATGCATCTAGTATCTTTTTTCTTTCTTTAGGGTCTTTTATATAAGAATCTACCTTTTCCATTAAATCATCTATTGTAATAGTATCCTTCCTCAAGAAAATCACCCCTTTACTTATTTTTTAATCATTTATTCCTTTAACTGTCTTTTCACTTACTTCTTTAATAATTTTTTTCTTTTTATTATTTTTCTTATTACTTGCAAAGAATACATAAAGCCATCCTGCAAGTAATAATGATGAATAAGTACCTGCAATTAATCCTACTATCATCGCTACATTAAAGGTTAATATTTCTCTACTTCCCATAATTAAAAGGGCAATTACTGGAAGTAGGGTTGTTAGTGATGTATATATACTTCTAGACATTGTTTCTTTAATACTTATATTAACTACATCTTTAAGTTCATCTTTATTTAGATTATCTTTATCTTTCTTTCTTAAATTCTCACGAACTCTATCAAAGACAACTATTGTATTATTAATAGAATATCCTATAATTGCAAGTACTGCTGCTATAAACATAGAATTTACTTCTACTCTTAGTAAAATAACACTTGCAACCATCATTAAAGCATCATGTACTAAACAAATAACTGATGAAATTCCATAACTAAATTTAAATCTAAAGGTAATATATATAATTATTCCTATTAAAGAGATAACTATTGAAAATAAGGCATTATTTACTAAATCTTGTTTAACAACATTAGAAACAACTCCAATATCAACACTAGCATTATATTTATCTAAGAAATAACTCTCAACTTTATCTATTTTTCCTTCTTTTAATTCATCACTTACTCTAATATCAGTTTCACTACTTGTAATATCGATGTTTACTTCAGATAATTCTAATTCTTTTAAATCTTTTCTTAACTCTTTTTTGCTAACTTCTGTTGTGGCAAGAGTAATATCACTACCTGCCTTAAAGTCAATACCAAGATTCATTCCTTTAAAAGTAAACATTAAACTTGATGCAAGTATTACTACTAAAGAGAATATTGCAAAGAATTTACTAAGACCTAAATAATTATAAATAGGCTTTTTCTTTTCTTCTTTAATAGATTCTTCATGCACTCCAATAAATAAATTTAATTTATTATCAAAGTATTTAGTCTTAACAAACATCTTCATTAAAATTCTTGTAATACCAACCATTGTAACCATTGTTACAATAATATTGATAATAAGCATTGTGGCAAAGCCTTTAACACTAGACTCTCCAAAATAGAACATAATGATTGCAACTAATAAAGTTGTAAGATTAGCATCAAGAATAGTCCCAAAACTTAGTTTACTTCCATTTTTAAAGGCTGTTTCCAAACTCTTACCTTTAAGTAATTCTTCTTTAATACGAGAGTATGTAAGTACATTAGCATCAACTGCCATACCTATACCAAGTATAAGAGCGGCGATACCTGGAAGCGTTAAAACTCCCCCTATTAGCCAAAAGAAAGCGAAGACTAATAAGGTATATAAGAATACTGATACTGCAGATATAATACCTGAGAAGTTATAAATACCAATAAGTAATATAATAATGGCAAGAACACCTGCAATACCTGCATACATTGTCATAGTAAGAGTTGCATCACCAAAACTTGCTCCTACTGTTTTACTAGATATTTCTGTAAGTTTTGCTGGAAGACTTCCTGAATTAATTAAATCAACTAAATTACTAGCTTCTTCTTCTGTAAAATTACCTTGGATTATAACATCACTTGCAAAGCCTTCAGAAACAGTCGCTGCACTTATACAATTACTTTCACTTGTTCCACAAGCACTACCTTCATTAGCATAAGAATCAGTCATTTCATTATAATCTAACCAAATAACTATTATATTATTTTCGTAATCTTTAACAGCATTAGTTACTTTATAAAAGGTATCTTTATCTTTAACCGCTAAACTAACAGCAGGTCTACCATTAGAATCAGTTGTAAGTTTAGCACCACCTGCTTCTAAAACATCGCTAGACATAAGTAAATTATCTTCACTGTCTCTAAATGTTAATGTTGCAACAGTAGATAAAGTATCACGTGCTTCATCTTTATTAGTAACACCTGCAAGTTTAACACGAATCTTATCTTTACCTTCTAAAGTAATCTCAGGCTCACTAACTCCTAAAGTATCAATACGCTTAAGCATACTTTTATAGGTTGCATTTAACTTATCATTAGTCATATTGCTACCATCAATAGGACTAACTTGATAAAGGATTTCAAATCCCCCTTGTAAATCAAGGCCAAAATTAAGTGATTTAAATACTGGTATTATTAAAAGGCATACTACAGCAGCGATTATTATAAGTAAACCTGTCTTTAATAATACACTTTTCTTTTCTTTAGCCATATGTTTTTTTTCTTTAATTTTCTTTTCTTTTTTCTTCATGTCTACACCTCTAAATTATTTCTATATTTCTTTCTTTGGTAAGATTATCTTTAAGATATTTATCTAATAGGTTATTATCGCAATTTAAAATATCACTAACTATATCACTAAGTTCTAAATTATGAGCTTTAGTCCATTTAGTAACAATTAAATAATTCCAAATATCATTCTTATGAATATAACGATATCCTAATTTATCTAGTTCACTTTTTTTTAAAGATAAAGCAGGCTCTATCATTTGATATAATTCTTCTTTACTATTAAAGGTAAAATCCATAAAGACACATCCTTTTCTACCAAACTAATAATATTATATCATTTAGAACAAATAAAACAAATCAAGTTTTGTTTTTACCTTGTCGTCACCTCCAAGGATTCCTACTTCATAGATAAGGTAACCCTTATTCTCACGTAGGCTTAAATTCCGATGGTCGCCACCGTACTCAATAATATATTTATCTTTGTTCATTTTTTATTATATCAAACATTACTTAACTTTGGTAGTGTAACTTCAATCCTTCAAACATTATGTTTAAACTTGCATTTATATCTCTATCATTATGTGAGCCACAACATGAACAATCATATTCTCTTATACTTAAATCTTTTAAACTTCTATTTCTATAACCACAACACGAGCATATCTGACTACTAGGGTAATATGTATTTATCTTATAATAAAACTTTCCCTTCAACTTGCTCTTCCATTCTATTAGAGAACATAATTTACTAAA
>CALVVC010000039.1 GCA_944363755.1 uncultured Bacilli bacterium | reverse complement strand
TATGATGCAGAGATAGTACACAAGATGGAGGTAAATTCTGCTAGAAGTGATGGTAGAAAAGAAGGTAGAAAAGAAGGCGCTAAAGAAAAAGAAAAATCTATTGCAAAGAATCTTCTTAAAGATGGATTGCCTATTCCAAAAGTATGTGAGTATACTGGGATATCTAAAAAACAAATCGCTCGACTTATGTAAAATGTGTAAACAAAAAGAAGTTTTCTTGAATTTACTTCTTTTTTTTGATAAAATATACCTTGAAAAGAATAGATAAGGGCAAAAGATAGTACTTTTGTATCTTTTTTTTGAAATCTTGAAGGATGTGAAATAATGGCAGTAAAATATGATGATAATTCAATTAAAATATTAGAAGGATTAGAGGCAGTTCGTAAAAGACCTGGTATGTATATTGGTTCTACTGATAAAAGAGGTCTACATCATTTAGTATGGGAAATTGTTGATAATTCTATAGATGAAGCGATTAATGGATATGGAAAACATATTGTTATTACAATTCATTCTGATAAAAGTGTTAGTGTATCTGATGAAGGACGTGGTGTACCTGTTGGTATGCATTCATCAGGTAAGCCTACTCCTGAAGTTATCTATACAGTACTTCATGCAGGTGGTAAATTTGAAGAAGCAGGTTATAAAGTATCAGGAGGTCTACATGGTGTTGGAGGTAGTGTTGTTAATGCTTTATCTAAATGGATGGAAGTAACTATAAAAAGAGATAAGGGAGAGTACTTTATTCGTTTTAAAGATGGTGGTAAAGTAGATAAACCTTTAAAGAAAATAGGAACTACTAATAAAACAGGAACAACTGTTAGATTTTTACCAGATCCTGAAGTTTTTTCAACAACTAACTTTTCATATACAACTATTTGTGAAAGAATGCAAGAGTCTGCTTTTCTTCTTAAAGGATTAACTATTGAAGTACATGATGAAGAAGATGATAGACATGCTAAGTTTTGTTATGAAACAGGACTTGTCGCTTTTGTAGAGTACTTAAATGAAGATAAAACTACACTACATAATGTTTTAGATTTTGAAGGGGTTAAAAATAAAATAGATGTAGAAATCGCTATGCAATATACTGATACTTATCAGGAGAATATTGTATCATTTGTTAATAATGTTAAGACTAGTGATGGTGGTACTCATGAAGTTGGCTTTAAAACTGCTTTAACTCGTGTTTTTAATGATTATGCTAAAAATAATGGCTTTATTAAAGGAAAAGAGAAAGCTTTAGAGGGAAGTGACGTTAGAGAAGGTTTAACTGCTGTTATTTCTCTTAAAATACCAGAAGATATGTTACAGTTTGAAGGTCAAACTAAAGGAAAACTTGGTACACCGCAAGCTAGAACAATAGTAGATTCTATTGTTACTGAGAAATTACAGTTTTACTTAGAAGAGAATAAAGCGATTGCAACTGAGATTATTACTAAATCATTAAAGAGTAAAGTAGCAAGAGAAGCAGCAAGGAAGGCAAGAGAAGAAGCAAGAAAAGGTAAGAGTAAAAATCCAAAAGAGCGAGCTTTATCTGGTAAACTTACTCCTGCCCAATCTAAAGATAAGACTAAAAAAGAACTATTCTTAGTAGAGGGAGATTCTGCAGGTGGTTCTGCAAAGCAAGGAAGAGATAGAAAATATCAAGCGATACTTCCTTTACGTGGTAAAGTTTTAAATACCGAGAAAGCGAAAGTAGAAGATATCTTAAAGAATGAAGAGATTAATACAATGATTTATACTATAGGAGCAGGTTATGGTGCTAACTTTGATATAAATGACTGTGAATATAATAAAGTAATCATCATGAGCGATGCTGATGAAGATGGAGGACATATTCAGTGTTTACTTTTAACATTCTTCTATCGTTATATGAAACCATTAATAGAAGATGGAAGACTTTATGTAGCACTTCCTCCACTATTTAAAATTCAAAGTGGTAAAAATATTGAGTATGCTTATACAGTTGATGAGATGAAAGAAAAGTCTCGTGGTAAAAAGTGTGAAATCCAAAGATATAAAGGTCTTGGTGAAATGAATGCTGATCAGTTATGTGAGACTACTATGAAGCCTGGTTCAAGAACTTTAATTAGAGTTAAAATAGAAGATGCTCAACTTGCAGAAAAGCGTGTTTCTGTTCTTATGGGAGATGATGTCGCTCCAAGAAAAGAATGGATAGATGAAAATGTTGAGTTTACTTTGGAAGATGATTATAAGATATAGGAGGTGAAATGATGGCTAAGAAATCTGAAACTAAAGAAGTATTAGAACGTATTTGGGATTACACTCTTGAAGATATAATGGGTGAGAGATTTGGAAGTTATTCTAAATACATTATTCAAGAACGTGCTATTCCTGATGCAAGAGATGGACTAAAACCTGTACAACGTCGTATTCTTTATTCTATGTATAAAGAGAAAAATACTTATGATAAGGGATATCGTAAAAGTGCTAAGACAGTAGGAGATGTTATTGGTAATTATCATCCTCATGGTGATACATCTATTTATGATGCGATGGTACGTATGAGTCAATCTTGGAAGACTAGACTTCCTTATATTGATATGCATGGTAATAATGGATCTATTGATGGGGATTCTCCTGCAGCATACCGTTATACAGAAGCAAGACTTTCTAAAATTAGTAATGAAATGTTACGTGATATTAATAAAGATACTGTTGAAATGGCACCTAACTTTGATGATACAACACTTGAACCAACTGTACTTCCTGCTAGATTTCCTGCTTTACTAGTATATGGAGCGATGGGTATTTCAGCAGGATATGCTACTAATATACCTCCTCATAACTTAGGAGAAGTTATTGATGCTACTATTCATAGAATTGATAATCCTAATTGTTCCTTAGATACTTTAATGAAATATGTAAAAGGACCAGACTTTCCAACTGGGGGTATTGTTGAAGGTATTAAAGGAATTAGGGATGCTTATGAGACTGGTAAGGGTAGAGTTATTATTAGAAGTAAGTATGCTTTTGAAGGGAACTCTTTAGTTATAACAGAAATACCTTTTGAAGTTAATAAAGCTCTACTTGTTAAGAAAATAGATGATATTCGTCTTGATAAAAAAATAGATGGTATTGTTGAAGTTAGAGATGAATCAGCAGAAGATGTTAGAATTGTTGTTGATTTAAAGAAAACAGCTAATAAAGAATTAATTGTAAATTACTTATTAAAAAATACTGATTTACAAATTAGTTATAACTTCAATATGATTGCCATTGTTAAGAAAAGACCACGTCTTTTAGGTTTAAAACAGGCCCTTGATGCTTTTATAGATCATCAAAAAGAAGTTATTACGCGTCGTAGTCAGTTTGATTTAGATCATGCTAAAAGTGAATTACATATCGTTGAAGGACTTATTAAATGTTTATCAATACTAGATGAAGTTATTCGTGTTATTAGAGCATCTAAAAATAAAGCTAATGCTAAAGAGAATTTAGTTAAAGAATTTGATTTTAGTATGGCACAAGCAGAAGCTATTGTAACATTACAACTATATCGCCTAACTAATACTGATGTTGTAGAACTTGAAGAAAGACTTGCAACCTTAAAGAAAATAATAGAAGGACTTAATGCTATTTTAGGTAATGAGGAAATTCTTAAAAAGGTTATGAAAGATGAACTACGTAAAGTAAGAAATGAATATGCTCTTCCTCGTCTTACAGAAATAAAAGAAGAGATAACTGAAATAAAAATAGATACTACTGTAATGATACCTAAAGAAGATGTTATTGTTACATTAAGTAAAGATGGCTATATTAAAAGAACTAGTCTAAAGAGTTATAGTGCAAGTAATGATGAAGAGACTACTCTTAAAGAAAATGATTATTTAGTTGGACTATATGAGGCTTCTACCTTAGATACTTTATTAGTATTCACTAATCAAGGTAACTTCTTATCTATACCAGTTCATACTATCTATGATTTAAAATGGAAAGAACTTGGTAAACATGTTAGTAATTTAGTACCTTTAGGAGAAGGAGAAGAAGTAGTATCTAGTCTACTTGTTAAAGATTTTAAGAAAGATATTAATGTAATTGTATCTACAGCAAATGGTATGATTAAAAGAACAAGTCTATCTGACTTTAAAATAACTAGAACATCTAAACCTAGTAGTTGTATTAAACTAAAAGATGGTGATACTGTTGTTGATGTTATGTTAGATACTAATCCTGATATCTTTATCGCAACATCCTTAGGTTATGGACTTTGGTTTGCTAAAGATGAAGTACCTATTGTTGGTATAAAAGCTAGTGGAGTTAAAGCTATTAACTTAAAAGATGATACAGTTGTTAGTACTATTAACTTTGATGAAGATGTTAGTGACTATCTTGCAATTCTTACAGATAAAGGTACAGGTAAGAGAGTTAAATTAAAAGACTTTGAAAAGAGTAGTAGAGCAAGAAGGGGATTAATGACTATAAGAGATGTTAAGACTAATCCATATCATGTTATTAAAGCATTAATACCTACTAATAAAGACCATATAGGTATTAAAAATGGTGAAATTACCCTAATTAAACCAACAGAATTACCTATTGCCGATAGATATTCTACAGGTAGTACTATTAATAAAAAAGGACTAACTAATGCTTTCCTTTATAAGACATTAGAAAAGTCTATTGAAAAAGAAGATACTACTCCTAAGAAAGACCAAGTATCACTTGAAGATATAGATAAAAGATTAATGACAATAGATGACTTTTTGAAATAGATGATGTATAATTATAAACAAGGAGATGAGAATAATGGACGATAGAAAATTGGAAGAAATAAAAAAAATTCAACAAGAAAAAGTGGAAGAATTAAATAGGGAACTTGGATTAGGTCCAGCTGACTTTAGCGATTTATCAAATGTTGATGGTTTAAAAGACTTGCAATCAATTGGTCCTAATGCAAATTTCGAAAATTTAACAGATATCAGTGGATTAAAAGATTTAATTTTACAGGAAGAAAATAAAGAAGAAAAAGCACAAGGTAAGTCTAGATAAAAAGATAGTGAAAAGTATTATTTACTATTCTTTTTTCTTTTTTCTACATATTATTTAATAGGTGATGTTTATGTCTAAAGAAAGTTTTAAAGCATTTATTAAAAAGACCAAGTCTCTCTTGAAGATATTGATAAAAGATTAATGACAATAGATGACTTTTTGAAATAACGACTAAAAAATATCATAATAAAAATCCTTGAAGCCTCTATTTTCAAGGATTTTTAATATTATTACTTTGTTTTTATATTTTGTTCTTCTAATAATGATTCTATTTTTTTGTGGTCTGCTTTAGAACTAGCTTTTTCTTTATCAGAAATCTCTGGAAATAAAGAGTATAACTCACAACCCATTAAAGTTTCAATATTTTGTTTTAAAGAAATAGCTCTTTTAAAATGTTCAGGTGTATTAGAAAATACTCCTTTTCTGTTATAAATATCTAATAATCTTTTTTCTATAGTAGTAAATCCTGTTTCTAGGCAAAATAAGTCACATAATTGAATAATGTTATCATAAATATTACACTTGTGGCTTTCCAAGTAAGGAAGCAATTGCATTTGAGCTTCCTCAGGTAAAATACCGCCTGCTACTAAATTAATATCATTATCGATAAAAGAATGTGTAAGACAAAATCTTGCAAGTTCTTCATAACCAATACTGCTTAGATAATTATAACCATAAATTACATGTTGTGGGTGATTAAATTTTCTTCCTACATCATGTAAGTAACCAGCAGATTTAGCAAAATCACTATCTAAATTTAGTTTTTTTGCAATTCTTTCAGCTGCTTCGCCAACATTAAGACAATGTTTTACCCAACGATTTTCTGGCTTTTCTAAGTCACCAGGACTTAGAATTACATCTTTCTTTAATAATTTTTCTGCTTCTATAGAGTTAAGCATCATCTTATTCCCCCTCCTTTTTAATGTAGCCATATTATATCACTTATTTACTATTTTGACAATTTTTTTTAGTACATTAATAATTATTCTTAAAGGATTATCACAAAATGAATGTAATTTATCCTTTACATTTACTAAAATATGATATATAATATAGCGAAAAAAGAGAGTACTATACACCGAAATAAAGCTATGCTTCAATAATATTAATATAAAATTATCAAAAAATTGATGTCGTAAAAAGAAAGGTTCAAAAAGTGATATTGATGGAAAAAGTAAAAAATATAATTATATATGATTTTGATGGAACACTAACTCCATACAAATTAACAAAATTTCAAATATTAGAAAGATGTGGTTTACCAGAAGGTGCTTCTAATCCTAAATTTCTAGAAATGGTAGAAAGGAAAGCAAAAGATGAAAATATTGATGTATATACTGCTACCCATTCAGTTTTCTTAGAACTAATAAGAAATGCCAATTTACCACTGACAGATGAAAGCTTTTCTTTGGGAGCAAATAATATTGATTACAATAAGGGTGTAGAAGAATTTCTAATGTTCTTAAAAGATAATAACATTCATAATTATTTACTTAGTTCTGGCTTGAAGTCCTATTTGGGAAAAACTATTATTGCTAATTATTTTGATAAAATATATGCTACTACATTTACTTACAATAATAATGGAGAAGCTACAGGAATAGATTATTTAATGAATGATAAAAACAAAGTTAAAGCAATAAAAGAAATTCTTAAGATGCATGGAAAACAAGAAACAGATTGTAGAAATGTAATATATATTGGAGATGGCTTTACAGATTATTATGCAATGGAATATGTAAAACGGAATAAAGGAACATCAATTTTTGTATATAGAGATAAAGAAAATGATGAGTTAAAACGTTTAGAAGATAAAGATATTATTAGTTATAGTACATTTGCCGATTTTTCATATAATAGCGATCTTACTAATTACATAAAAAAACTGTGTATTAGGAAGAAAAAATAATATTTCATAGCATATGCTATTCTACTTGCTATAAGTTATGATAATTTATTATAAATAAATTTAATTTTCTTATATAGATATAGATTAAGATAATACATTAAAATATATAGTCTTTTTTCTTTTTTTCTACATATTATTTAATAGGTGATGTTTATGTCTAAAGAAAGTTTTAAAGAGTTTATTAAAAAAAGACCAGAGCTTGCCCAAGCTGTCTTTAATAATAAGACTACTTTTCAAAAATTATATGAAGCCTATGATATGTATGGAGAAGATAGTAGTGTCTTTGATGAAGTTTTAACACCAAAAAATGAGGTAAAAGAAACATCTTCTTCCTCATTTAAAGAGATAACTAATTTATTTAGAAATATTGACCTAGATACTGTTCAAAGAAGTGTAAATGGATTACAGAAAGCAGTTAGTCTTATTAGTGAAATAGTCCCTAAAAATAACGATGAATATATACCTGATTATGAAGAGCGACCTATTAATAAATATTATGAGGACTAATGCAAGTAGAAACAAGATTAAAGATTAAAAGTGATCCTAATCTATATAGATATTTAAGAGAAAATTCATATTGGTATAAATATCTTAATAGAAGTCCAATATTCCTAAGAAGACTAGAAGAAGAAATGAAAGAAAAATATCGCTTAAGACCAAGCGATAAAATAGAAAATATTTCTAATAGTTTAAATTTAATAAAATCTTTTCTAGAAGTCATGAGATAGTTTTAACTATTTCTTTTTGTTTTATCATCTCTTTCTTCAATACTTTTCTTTACATAAGATAAAGCCTTTGGACATTCTCTTAAATCAATTTCATTTTCATAATCTTGATATTCACTTAAAACTCTATCAACTTCAAAGTCTTTTAATAACATAAGTATACTATCTAAATATATTTTACCTATTCTTAAATATTCTATATTATTATCATCACTTAACATATTCTCTGCTATTTCTATAAATTTTATAGATAAGTTGGTTTCTCTAATTTTTGTGTATTCATTAATAATGAATCTTTCATAACCACTATATCTTTGTGCTAAAGTAATACCACTGTTTTGATTTATATTTTTATTTAAAGACTCATAATAAATATCTCTATATAAGAATAAATAAGTATCAATAATTTCCTTTTTCTTCTCATCGCTAATATCATTAGAGCCATTTAATAATCCTAAAAATAGTTCTATATGGTCTAGCATTAACATCTTATTAGCTTTAGGTCCTCTAGAATCAAAAAATCTATAATAATTAAACTTAAAATAACTTATTAGACCACTACTACTTGAAATGTAATTATAGAAGAAATTATCATCATCAGTCGCTCTATCAAGAAGTAAGATAGATAATCTATTAACTGCTAAGTCACATTCAAAATCATTTAATATTTTACTATCAAGAGAAGTTTCGGGTTCACTTGATAAGCACCAAATCTTATTAAGAAATTTAAAAGATAAATCTGGGCTAACAATCTTTAACTTTTCATCTATAATATTATCAATCATTTTAAGTATCTCAGTATCTCTATTTTCATTAAAGAAGACTTCTCCATACTTACAATTAAAAGTAATTAAATCATCTAATAAATAAAGGTCCTCTTCACTAAAACATCTATTGTGTCTATTATCACTAATTAATCTACTATAGTTATCGTTATCTTTTAAGCCGTTCATACATAATTCCCCCAAGTAACTTTATTATATATTTTATTGTAGAAAATGCCAAGTAAAATGTGATATATTAATAAAGAAAGAGGGAAGAATATGGATTATAATTTAATATATCAAGAACTACTTTCTGATATAAAGAACTCTAAGTTAAGTTTTGATATAAAAGAATCTTTAAATGATATACATAATGATAAAGAATTGATTAAGTTAATTAATAAATATAAAGAAACAAGGGATGAAACTATCAAAAAAGAAATCTATAATAATGAGAAATTTATGAAATATAAAAGGTTAGAGAATGAGACTAATCTCTTAATAATGAAATTAAATAAGATATTTAAAGAAAGTAGTGATATATATGAGAATAATTAGTGGTAAGTATAAAGGTAGAGTTTTAAAAGGGTATACTTTAAAAGGAACAAGACCTACTATGGATAGAGTTAAAGAATCTTTATTTGCAACTATTAATGAAAAACTTGATAATAGTGTTTGTCTAGACCTATTCGCAGGAAGTGGTAATCTTGGAATAGAAGCTTTAAGTATGGGAGCTCGTGAAGTAATATTTGTAGATAAAGAATACATGGCTTGTAAAACTATTAAAAGTAATTTAAATATGCTAGATTCTAATATTAATGCAACAGTACTAAATATGGACTATTTAAAAGCCTTAGATAATCTTTATCCTAAAAAGTTTGATATTATTTTCTT
>CALVVC010000038.1 GCA_944363755.1 uncultured Bacilli bacterium | reverse complement strand
TTACCAAGTCCTTAACTAATAACGTATTTACAACTATTATTTTACTACAAATTATAAAGATGTCAAATGTTTTTATAATTACAAACAAAATTTCTATTAAAAAATGTATCTTGTTCGATTGATTAATTGTATCAGATATGCTAGTATATCAATTAGGAATACCTAGTATGGGTGTTTTACCTCTTTCAAAACTCTAATATTCAGGGTTAGAAAGGGGAAATGTCTATCTTGTAAGAAAGGTTTTCTAATTGCATCATTGGTAATAATAATTATACTTCTGATTATTTATAGATAGTAAAACGCCCTATTACAACTTTGTAATTAGGGTGTCTATCAAAAAACTTTTTTTGAGGTAACGCCCAAATGGCAAACTAGGTATTCCTCTTTTTTATAATATGTAAATTCTCTTTACATATTCATATTATCATAAATAATTAATTTTATCAAGATATTAATCGTTGCAAAAAAGTATCATTTAATCTTTGCAACAGTATAAACATATGATATACTTTAAATGCAGTAAATGAGTGACATCTCATATAAAGATAAAAGAGGTTCACACTATTCCTTAAAAGCGCATAAAAGTATAAGGGCGATACCTTTGTTGGTATTACCCTATTTTTATTATTAAAAAGTAGAAATCATCAAAAAAGTAACATTTTTTCTTTACAACAATATAATCTTATGATATACTTTAGATGTATTAAATGAGTGATACCTCATATAATAACAAAAGTCGGAATTCCCTTGCCACAGTAGGGAGCTAATAAAAGAGGTTCACACTACTCCTTTAAAAGTGTATATAAAGAGGTTGACGTTACTCCTAAAAAACGTATAAAGGTTCACACTACTCCTTTAAAAGTGCATAAAAGTATAAGGGCGATACCTTTGTTGGTATTGCCCTATTTTTATTTTATATGACAGGGGGAAAATATAATGAAATGGTATTTTATAGATAAAAAATATATAAACTTTTTAAAAAAATTTGACTATAAAGTTTCAAAGGTTGATTATGGAGAGAACAAAATGAAAGGATTTATTGGTGTAGTTTTGCAAAAAGAAAACAATACTAATTATTTTGCTCCTGTTACTTCTTATAAGAAAAAATTTGAAGAAATGGCAGACAACATTGACTTTATCAAAATATTTGATAATAATGATAAAATATTAGGTGCTTTAGATTTAAACAATATGATACCTGTTCCAGACAATTTATGTGTTGAAGTTACATTTGATAATTTGGAAGAGTTTCGTACATTTAAAAATATTGAAGAAAAAATAAAATATTGGAATCTATTAAAAAAGGAACTAAAATTCCTAAATAAGAAAAAATATATAATTAATAATAATGCTAATAGATTATATAACATAGTGAAAAACAAGCAGAATCATCCTATTTCTAAAAGATGTTGCAACTTTAAATTATTAGAAGAAAAATGTATAGAATATGAAAATTTAATATTAGAAACAGTTTAAGGAAGAATTAAAAATCTCTTCCTTATTTTTCACTTCTTTCTTCATTTAATAAAGTATCAAGTGTTACTAAAGAAAAACCTCTTTGTTTAATATAATTTATTAATATTTTTAATTCTCTAACATTAGATTCCGTTAATTTAACACTTATAATACCTCCACTTCTTAAATTACCTTTTATATTACTATATATATTATTATCAAGTTTTATAGTAGGTATAATAGTATGCATAGATAATTTACTACAAAGGTTTAATACTTCTTCATTATCATAAGTTGCATAACAGTATTTAGGTGTAGTACTAGTTAATGTCTTTATTTTATCAATAGATGCTTTAAATAATAATTCATCATAATTATTATCATAACTAAGTACTTCTACTTCATTAGAATTAATAATCGCTTCACTTACAAAAGATGTATTACTATCAGTAAATTTACCATCTATAAAAAAAGTTCCTACTACATTCATCTCTTTTAAAATATTTAAAACATTTAAAGTATAACTGTTAGTATCAACAGCAAAGACTAAAGCAATGTTTGTACTCATTCCATTGCCACTACTTATATATTTATCATAATAATCATCTATAGATATATTAGGTTCAACTTCTTCAAAAACTAATAAAGCATCATTATAACTACCATAACTTTTCATTTTTTTAAAACTATCATCTAAATCTATAACAAGGCCATTATAACCTGGTATTAAATAATCTCCTTCTACTTTAGCATTAATTGCCTCTTCTTCTTTAATACTTCCTTTATCTTTAATCTTTTTCATAAGTGGATCATTAGACTCTATTAGACCAATAGCTTTCTCTGTATAATAAAAAGAAAAAAGAACAAGTAATGACACTAATATTACTTCTATAACCTTTTTAATAAGAACCACCTCTATTTAATTTTATTATTAAATAAGAAAATTATTCTAAGGATATAAAGCAAAATAAGCATCACTTGCTCTTTTACTAATTCTTCTTGTAACTAAAGTTGAGTAACTATTTCTTGGATTCTCCCAAGTAGAATTAGGACTTGTTACTGTAATAGACATCTTAGGGCTACTACTTGGTGCATAACCTACAAAAGCGGTTGATACTGTATCTGTATCATTAATATTATCATCATTAGTATCTGTAGCACTTTGACTTGTTCCTGTTTTACCTGATGGATCATGAGAATCATCTATATAACCTACCCCTAAGCCATAACTTTTATTCATAACAGCATAAAAGCCTTCTTTAACTCGATTTAAATACTCTGGTTTAGTATTTACAGTATTTAAAATATTAGGTTGGGATGTATAAATAATATCCCCTAAACTCTCATCATCAGTTGCCTCATGAACTTCTTTTAATAAATGAGGTTGTAATCTACTACCACCATTAGCAAAAGTTGATATATACTGTGATAACTGAATTGGTGTATATGTATCATATTGTCCCATTACAAAATCAAGAAGTAATCCTGGGGCTTTATTATTACTTGTATATCCTAAAGACTCTACTGGTAAATCTATTTCAGTTTCTACTCCAAGACCAAACTCTTTAAAAGTATTTCTATAAGTATCAAAAGCACTTTCATTAATTACTAATGGTCTATTATATTGATAAGTTGCCCCGGCTACTTTCATGGCAGTTTTAAACTGATAAACATTACTAGATAAAGCTAGAGCATCTATATCATTAATTCTACCCAAAGTCCTCCAAGAACACTTCTTAGGAGTACCTGCTATTTTTATACATTCGTCTACTTGATATTCACCTGGCGTAATAGCACCTGTATTAAATCCCACTAACATACTAGCACCTTTAACAACTGATCCATCTGTCATAGGATCAGTCATAATTCCTGTCGTACAATCAATTGTCTTATAACCACCACTACCATCACTAACCGCTTCTCTTCCTGCCATAGCAAGTATTTCACCTGTATTAGGATTCTGTATAACAGCATAACTTCTATAATAATACTCTGTATTAGGTTGACTTTTTGTAGCAAGTATTTCTTCATTTAAAATTCCCTCTAGTTGTTGTTGTAATTCTATATCAATAGTAAGTACTATATCATTACCTCTTTTCCCTTCACTAACAAGCTCCAACTCATGAGAATTAACTGTCTTATATATCGCTTTTTTACCCTTTAAATAATCTTCATACTCTTCTTCTAAATAACTAGTACCAACTATATCATTTAAAGAATACCCTTTAGCAAGATATTCATCTTTCTCCTCACTAGGTATTTCCCCAATATTACCTAAAATAGTTCTAAAAGTATCTCCATAATTATAAACTCTTTCCCAATCAAGTTTTGTATTAAAACCAGGCAAATCTTCATTATTCTCTGCTATATAGGCATATTCTTCATCACTTACATCTTCATTTTTAATAACTTTATCATCATAAGA
Organism: uncultured Bacilli bacterium; assembly: GCA_944363755.1. Taxonomy (GTDB): domain Bacteria; phylum Bacillota_I; class Bacilli_A; order RF39; family UBA660; genus Onthousia. The sequence goes on along the minus strand of CALVVC010000038.1, from coordinate 5,507 downwards.
GTATCCCTTATTCATTAAATAATATAAATAACTAGCACGTATTTCTTCTTCAGTAAAAGAAGATAATTCTTTATTCGTTACTCTTTTTATTTTTAGTTCATATATATCATCACTATCAAGTTTTCTTTGTTTATACTTCTCCCATTCACTATTCTTTATTCTATCATTCATCTTATCACTATTTTTAGCGACAAAAAACTCTCTTTTATTTCTATCAGTAACTTTATCATAATCTAAATTAAGATGACTAGAAACAACATAAGCAAGTTCTATTTCTTCTTTAGTATCTCTATTTTTATCTTTATTATAGTAAATAGTCTTAACTGCTTTATTATCTACTAGTACTTTTCCATTACGATCAAGTATTCTCCCTCTAGGTGAACTATCCCCTTCTACTATTGTAGTTGCAAGAGTAGTAAGTTCTTCTTCATAATATGCTTGATTTCTTAACATAACACTATAAAGTCTAAGGGTTATTATTAAAAATAAAACTACTAAAACACTACCTAAAAATAAAAATCTTTTCTTATAAGTACTAACATTAACAGTATATTTTCTTTCTTTTTTATTAATATTTTTCTTATTAACTTTTTGTTTTATTTTCATGCTAAAACCCTCCTCACTATTAGTTTATCACATAATTTTATTTTTACTACATATAAATTAAATAAAGGAGAAAAATATGATAGAGCGAATAATTAAAAATAATATTAAAATATTAAATCCCCATTTAGTTATGGGCTATTTAGAAAGTAAGAATACATATCCAACAGAAGATGAAGCGATTATTATTTGTAATTTTTTAAAAGAAAATTATACTATCTTACTAAAAGATAATAGTATTTTACTTAATTTAAGAGGTAATATTAGAGATGAAATATATAATAAAGTGTCAACCATTATCATGAATTTAAAGAATACTTATTTATAAAAAGAAAACTATGATATAATTTATCATAGGAGAGATACATATGAATAAAAAAGGATTTACACTAATTGAATTAATCGCTACTATAGTAATTATGGCTTTAATACTTATTATGGTAATGCCATCTATTAGAGCCCTAAGAAATAATAGTGAAAAAAAACAATATGAATATTATGGTGATAGCCTAATAGAAGCATCTAAAATATATGTTAATAAAGAAGGAGAAGATATTACTTCATTAGGTACCCTAGATTTTATTGGCTGTGTTGATATAACTTATCAAGACTTAATAGATTCTGATTTAATTAAGCCTTTTACAGATGAAAATATTGATTGTAGTAATGCTAGTATTAGATATACAAAAGAAAAAAAGAAAGAAAGTTACAGTATAAATTTAATATGTAAAGATATTTCTTCTAATAAAGAAGTATATAATGTAAATAACATTCCAAATACTACTTGTACTGTTACTGCTTACTAAGACTTCTAATTAAAGATATTTCTTCTTTATATGGAGAAATTCCTTCTATATAAGGTGTTTCTAATATTTTAGGAACATCTTTTAATTTATCACAATCTATTATTTTCATTAAAGTATCTAAACCTATTGTACCTTTACCTATATTTTCATGTCTATCTTTATGAGAATCTATTTTATTTTTACTATCATTAATATGTATACATTTAATATTTTCTATACCTATTATTTTATCAAAAGATTCTAATACTCCATTAAAGTTATTAAGATCATAACCAGCATCATTCAAATGACACGTATCTATACAAACACCAATTCTATCTTTCTTAGAAACTCCATCTATAATAGATTTTATTTCTTCAAAACACTTACCTATCTCACTACCCTTACCAGCCATAGTTTCAAGTAATATCATAACATTACTATTATCTTTATCTAAGACAAGATTAAGAGCTTTAATAATATTAGAAATACCTACATCTACTCCACATCCCACATGGCTCCCTGGATGTAAAACTAAATATTTAAAACCAAATGTATCAACACGTTTTAACTCTTCACTTAAAAAATTACATGAAAAATTAAATTTATTTTCATCACCATTAGCAAGATTAATGATATAAGGAGCATGAACAATAACATTATTTTTATCAATACCATTATCTTCCATAAGTTTATAAGCAGCCTTAACATTATCTAAATCTATCTTACTTCTAATAGTATTTTGAGGGGCTCCTGTATAAAACATAAAAGTATTGGCACCATAACTTAAAGCTTCTTCTACACTGCCAACTAAAAAAGTATCTTTTTTATATCCTACGTGTGATCCTATTATTAACATATAATACCTTCTTTCTAAATATATTTATCTTTATTATTAAGAAGAAAAAAGAGCTTTACGCTCTAAAAATTTTTATCTCTTAAAAATGGTGGAAAATCAAAATCTGAATCGTCTAATACCTCTCCCTCATCATCATTATCAGTATCTTCGGTTTGAGGAATTGTTGATGTATATGAAATTTCTTCTCTACTTCTTCTATTAGGTGCTACATTAGAGAAAATAGGTTGTTTAGTTTCTTCTTTTTCTTTCTTATCAAAACCAGTAGCAATAACAGTAACAATTACTTCATCAGATAAATTTTCATTAATAACAGAACCAAATATTGTATTAATATCATTACCTGATGCTGCTCTAACAACTTCTGCAGCTTGTTCTGCTTCAAATAATGTTAAATTAACACCACCAGTTATATTGATAATAGCATCAGTCGCTCCACTTATACTAGTTTCAAGTAATGGACTAGAAACAGCTTGCTGGGCAGCTTCAATAGCTCTATCTTCTCCCATACCAATACCAATACCTATAATAGCACGTCCTGAATCTTTCATTACAGATTGAACATCTGCAAAATCTAGGTTAACAAGACCAACAACGGCAATTAAATCAGATATTGATTGTACACCTCTTCTTAAAACATTATCTACTTCTTTAAAAGCTTCTAACATCGGTGTTGTTTTATCAATAATTTCTCTTAAACGATCATTTGGAATAACTATTAAAGTATCAACGTGCTTTTCTAATTCTGCTAAACCCTTTAAGGCATTATCCATTCTCTTTCTACCTTCAAAAGTAAATGGTTTAGTAACAATAGCAACTGTTAAAGCACCAAGAGCTTGAGCAATTTCAGCAACTACTGGTGCAGCACCAGTTCCTGTTCCACCACCCATTCCACAAGTAATAAATACCATATCAGCTCCTGCTAAGGCATCCTCAATTTCTTTCTTTGACTCAAGTGCCGCTTCTCTTCCAATATCAGGTCGAGACCCCGCACCAAGTCCATCAGTTAAATTAGCACCAAGTTGAATTTTAACATCTGCTTTAGAATTATTTAATACTTGTAAATCTGTATTAGCAACAATAAATTCTACACCTTTAACACCAGATTCAACCATTCTATTGACAGCATTACCACCGCCACCACCGCAACCGATTACTTTTATCTTAGCTAATTGATCCATTTCTAGTACATTTCCCATGTTTGTTCCTCCTTAATTAGTTATCAAAAAAGTGACCAAAAAATTTATTTGTCATACTATCATTATTACCATTTCGTTTTTTAGGTGATATAAAATTTTCTATTTCATTAACATCAAACATACTTATATTTTTCTCTTTTAAATTACATTCTTTATCAAAATACTTGCAAGCTCCAAAAGAACTTGTATATTTATTGTGTCTTGCACCGATTATTGACATATTAAAGCAACTAGAAACATTACCTAACGTTTCTTCGACTACATAATTAAATCCTGCAAGCTCACTAACACCACCTACTACAATTATATAACTTATTTCTCTTTTTGTTAAGCGATTTATTTCATTTTTTGCAAGTTTTAGTATTTCTTTTATTCTAGATTCTATTACTTCTGATATTTGCATTTGATTTATAGTTAACATCTTGTTTTCTTTATTTGTAATTTTAATAGTATCATTACTATCAGCATAACGAGCAGAAGTTAAAGCAAATGTTTCTTTTAAATTTCTAGCATCTTTTATATCTAGTTTATAAATAAAAGAAATATCTTTATCAACACTACTACTACCTACAGGTATATAAGAATTTTTAATCATTATTCCTTTATTAAATATTCCAATACTAGTAATATCAGCACCAATATTTATAATAGCACCAAGTTTACGATCTAACTCTTTTGTAGAAATTGTATAATAATCAGCTTGAGTATTATATATTATATCTGTTATATTAATACCTACACTTCTAACAAGATTAATAAAAGGATAAACTTCTTCTTTAGGAGAAGTTGCAACTACTGCTTTTAAAAAGAGTTTATCTCCTTCTTCACCTAAAGGATTAATAACACTAGCTTCTTCATCTACCGTAAAGGAAATAGGTAAACAACTAACCAAACATCTTGTATTATCATAAGCATTTTCTATAGTATCTTTCATAACTGCATCTATATCATTACCACTAACTTTATCACTTTTTATACTAACAAGACCACTTTCTATAGTCATACTAGCACGAGTTGCAGGCAAAGTAAGAATTACTTCTTTTATTTTCATTCCTAATTTTTCTTCTGTAATTTTTAAAGCTTTTAAAAGTGAGGTTTTTAACTTTTTTTCATCATAAATAGTATTCTTTTTAAGACCATTTGACTTAACAGAGGTAGAAGCTAAAACATGGTAGTTATTATTATTAGCATTAACTACTACTACTTTAATCTCTCCATTTCCTATATCTAGGCCTGTATAGATATGATTCATGAGTTAACATCACTACCTTTCCGTTACCCTTTCTTACTCTATAGATTAATTATACATAATTAATTAACATTTAACAAGAGAAAAAACAAAGTTCTCATGCACCATGATGAGAACTTATTTTATTATTAAGCAAGTTCTAAAGTAAAAGGATTATTTTTAGTGCCATCTCCCCCAGTAATTACTACGTTTGATTTTAGATTTAAGGATGGCCGAGCCCCGCGCGCGCTAGAAGGGCTAATGCTGCTCGCGCTGCCGAAGCTGTAGACGTAACACACGAAAGACGAACTGAATGGTGTTAAGGTCCAATAAGATGTTGTTAACCCAGTACTAGTACTTCCACCCTTTACCGCATGTCTTTCAAATTGACCTGTCATCAATTCTCCCATTCGAAGTAAACCTACTTTAGCATTTGTTGTTGAACTAGTTAAACTACTCATAGCAGTATCTGTATATTTTGCTAATTTATATGAAGTACCACTTCCTACAGTTCCAAGGTACCATGTGGTACTATCTTCTATCATATCAGTATATGGGCTTCCTACATAATTTGTTAGATAGTCGCCATTTAAGAATGAACCTACAGTATTTGTACTTGAAAAAGTTGTATTACTTCCAAAATTAATTGTTTTAAACGTTCCTGAATCTTTTAGTGGTTCGGCACTGACTATTTTTGTCCCTGTACTATTTTCGTGGCTTACTATTCTGTATAGATTATTTTCTTCATTCCCAAATTTTGTATATTCTCCACTATATCTACTTGACAACAATGTTCCAGAAAGTTCTGTATCGTTATCTCCATTTAGTCTATAAGG
>CALVVC010000037.1 GCA_944363755.1 uncultured Bacilli bacterium | reverse complement strand
GGTCCTAAAATAAGTTTCTTATTAAGATTAAAATATTCTATCATAGATATTATTGACATAATAGTTGCAAAATACACTAGAAAATCTGCAACCCTAATATTCCAAAATTCAAATGGTAAATTATAAAAGAATATCAAAACTAATCCCACCATCATTGAAGCAGTTTTAATTTTACCAGATTTAATCGCTGCTACTACTTTTCCTTTACTAGAAGATTGCATCTTAATAGCATCTACAATTGTATCTCTAAATATAATAATTACAGGAACTGCTACTGGAATAAATCCTTTATAAGCTAAAATAATTAAAACACTATTAACTAATACTTTATCTGCTATAGCATCTAACATTTTTCCTAAATCAGTAACTTGATTATTTTTCCTTGCTAAATATCCATCTAAAAAATCAGTTAAACTTGCTATTATAAAGATAACTCCCGCAATTATATATTCTGTTTTTATATAGATACCTCTAACTTCAATCTGTGGAAAACTAAATCCCACTAAATGAAAAGGAAATATCAAAATAATAATAAGTATAATAGTTAAAATAATTCTTAAAAAAGTTAATTTAGTAGGTGTATTCATAATAAACTTCCAATCCTTTCAATTCACTCGTAACTATAGGCTCTCTATTTATAGTTTTAATAACTATTATAGAAATAATAATCGCTACTATAAAAATAATACCTATAATTATAAATGGCAACTTCTTAATTTTTCTTTTATATTCTTTTGTATAAGGGGACTGAATCTTTTTAGTATTCTCTTCTCTTTCCTCTTCTTCTTTCTTTCTTTTAGCATCCATAATATCATCTAAAGAAATCTTAGAAGTATGTTCAAATAAAAAATCATTAAACTCATCTTGAATTTTTTCTTCACTAAGTCCTAAATACCTAGCATATTCCTTAACAAGTTCTCTCATATAATAAACATCTTTAAATGCTCTTACATTAGCACTCTCTATATTTTCAAGATAAGAAACATCAACATTTAAATCACTTGCAGCCTCTTCTAAACTAACACCATTACTTCTTCTAGCATCTTCTAAATAATATCCTAACTCTTTCATAGACTTATCTATTCTCCAATCTATAATTAATATTTAATAAGCCATGTTCTGTACCTATTACTAGGTGACAAGTATTTATCTACTATTACTAGTCCTTAAGAAGATTCATTTCTCTTCTTAAAGCTCCCCTACCATAATTTGGGTTTCTCACTCGTGGGGTTTACCGCGTTTCATCATCTAGTTTCCTAGATGCTCGTCTCTGTGGCACTATTTAAAAACACCATAGATTATTCCGTAGGTATTCTTATTGCCGTTAGTGTAAAACACTACCTTAAGTTATTTTTTCCTTAAGCACGAACACTACAATCATCTCAGACTGTGTGAGCATGGACTTTCCTCTAGGATTAATCCCAGCACTTGTCTAAAATACTAATTATCATCTCTTCCGTAAACTTCTTTTTCAAGTTGACTAAGTCTTCTTAGAATATCAAGATTACTAACTTCAGTCGTATCAGTATTCTTTCTAGCAATCTCCACATTCATCTTTGCATTTCTAAGATCTTGTTTTAATGTCATAATCTCTCTTAATAACTCAGCTTTTTCTTTTTCCAAGCTATCAATAATTGCAAAAAACTGTTCATAATCACTAATAATAACATCAAGAAACTGATCAACTTCTTTAAGACGATATCCTCTTGTATCAATTTTAAAATCTTTTTCTAAAATTTCCTGTGGTGTTAAAGTTATTTTATTCTGATACATCTAAATCACCAATCCCTTTACACTCTATATTTTAGAAAATATTAGAGTTTTTGTCAATCTTTTCTAAAAGAACTACTGCATCTCTTAACACTAAAGCTTCATTAATTTTATTACTTAGACTAGAAAGTATTACTATTACATCATTATTATTCATAAGTATCAGACTCCTCAAATACATAGTAATATAACAAGAAAATAATAACAATACATTCGACAAAACAAGTTTTTCTTTGACATAATAATAAAAAAGTGGTATAATAGGAAATAAATTTTAGGAGGGACATATTATGGATTTAATGAAAAATATTGAACAAATTTTAAATAATGAGGAAATAAATAAACTTTTTATTATAAATGGTTATAATATTATCTTTATTGACAATGAATTATATTTAGAAGACAAAAATAAGAAAGAATCTAAAAAAATGAGTATATTAGGTGATGAAAATAATAAAAATCGTATTCGTTTTAAAGGAACTAATTTTGCTTTTAGTACAAACATTAATAAAGAAGGAGATTTCTATCTTGACCATTTATTAATAGGAAACATTGAACAAGATGAATATGATTTTATAATGCGTAGAGAAATTATTGATGGAAAAAATAAAATAACTATTAAATTAGTTGATGATAAAAACGTAAAACACATATATAAAATAAAAGATGACTCTATAAATATAGATAAAATATCTATTAGAGAAAATAAATATAATATTGAACATTTTATTACTAAAAAGTTTGAAGAAGAAAGAAAAGATAATAAACTTCAAAAATATGAAATTGAACACTTTCATTTATTTAAAGGAAAAGAAAATCAAATTATAATTGGCAATAAAACACAACAGTATGTAAATAAATTTTTAAAAGAATTTTTAATATTAGAAAAAACATTTGTAGGTATTACATCATATGTTGAAAAAATAATACCTATTATAAGTGCTAGTATTAATGAACTATCATATCTAAATGTTACACCTTACGAAATAAAAAGAACAGATAAAGAAATTAAAAATGAACCTGAAGAAACTCTACTAAGAGAACAAACTAAAGTCTATAAATTTACTAAGAGGAAAAAAGATTAATAATTATAGATATTTATTAAAATATATAGTATAATGTTAACAGGTGATAAAGATGAATTATCCTACTGGGATAAAAAAAAGTCATGAACAAATAATTAACTATTCACATCGTGGTATGACCCTAGAAGATGATATAAATGAAACTAATAGTTATTATAAAGATAAAGATATTGCATACATATATAAAAAACCAACTCCTATAAAAGTCACTAAAGTTGATTTTAGAAAAGATAGAACCTCTACTATTAAAGAAGCTTTCTATATGGAACCATCAACTACTGACTATAATGGTATCTATAAAGGTTATTATATTGACTTTGAAGCTAAAGAGACTAAGAATAAAACTTCATTCCCACTAGCAAATATTCATAAACACCAGTTAAAACATCTAGAAAATATTACAAATCATGGGGGAATCGGCTTTATAATTGTACGTTTTAGTGTACTTAATAAAACATATCTATTAAAAGCAGAGGACCTTTTTTCTTTTATAGAAAAAAACAATAGAAAATCCATTCCATTAAAATATTTTAATAAGAAAGGATATTTATTAAAAGAGAAATATCGTCCTAGGCTTGACTACTTAAGTGTAGTAAATGATTTTTTGGAGGTAAAAGAGAATGGCAAAAACTAAGAATAGTAAATCTAGAAGAACTAGCAAATCTAAAAATAATAATAGTTTATTTATAATTTTTGCAGGTATATTTATAATATTAATGATTGTAGGATACTTCATCCTAGGATTATTATTCACAGTCTTTATGGGTGTTGGAATACTAATAATAGCAGGACTTGCCAAATTAGTAGACAGTGTTAAAAATAAACCAAAGAAAAAGAAAATAGTTAATACAATTTTAATTATTATCCTATCTCTTGGTATATTAGTAATGCTACTTGGTATTGTCTTTATGATTTATATAGCATTATCATCAAATCCTAAATTTGATGCTGAAAAACTTGATAGTAATGAACCAACTATTCTTTATAATATAAATAATGAAGAATATGCTAAATTAGGTAGTGAAATGAGAGATAAAGTAACTTATGATGAATTACCTGAAGTATTAGTTGATGCAATTATTGCAACAGAAGATTCAAGATTTTTCCAACATAATGGTTTTGATGCTCCAAGATTTTTAAGAGCATCCGTTGGTCAAATATTTGGAAACTCTGATGCCGGTGGTGCTTCTACTTTATCAATGCAAGTTGTTAAAAATAGTTTAACATCTAGTATCGCTACAGGACTTGATGGAGTTATTAGAAAGTTCCAAGATATTTACTTATCTATATTTAAACTAGAAAAAAATTATACAAAAGAGCAGATAATAGAGTTTTATGTAAATAATCATAACTTAGGTGGTAACGTCTTTGGAGTTAGTCAAGCAGCAAGAGTATACTTTAATAAAGATATAAAAGACTTAAATCTTGCTGAAGCATCTCTAATAGCAGGAATGTTCCAAGCTCCTAATGCCTATAGACCAGTAGAAGAAGAAAACTTAGAAGCTGTAACAAAAAGACGTGATACTGTTTTATACTTAATGGAGCGTCATGGTTATATAACAGAAGAAGAAAAAGAACTTGCTAGTTCTATAAGTGTTGAAAGTCTTATTAACTATAATGCAGCAGCAGATACAAGTGGTAATAGTGAATATCAAGGTTATATTGATACAGTAGTTTCTGAAGTCGAAGAAAAAACTGGACAAAATCCTTATGTTGTACCTATGAAAATATATACTAATTTAGATACTGAAAAACAAGATGGCTTAAACCGTGTTATGAATGGAGAAAGTTATAGTTGGATAAATGATGTTATTCAAAGTGGTGTTGCTGTCTTAGATAGTGAAACAGGTAAAATACTTGCCATAGGTGCAGGTAGAAATAAAACTGGTGTTAATCAATTTAACTATGCAACTGATATGGTAAGACAACCTGGTTCTACCGCTAAACCATTATTTGATTATGGACCATTATTAGAATATAACAATGCTTCAACTTTTGGTTATAATGATGGTAATGATAATTATAAAATGTTTGTTGATGAGCCATATTCTTACAGTACAGGACAACAAATAAATAACTGGGATGGTAAATTTATGGGTAATATGACTACAAGAAGAGCCTTATCACTTTCAAGAAATATCCCAGCTTTAAAAGCTTTCCAACAAGTAGATAATAAAAACATAGTTGAATTTGTAGAAAAACTAGGAATTGAGCCAGAAGTAGATAATGGTAAAATACATGAAGCGCACGCTTTAGGAGCATTTGATGGAGTTAACCCATTACAAATGGCCACTGCCTACTCTGCTTTCTCAAATGGAGGATATTATAATGAGCCATATTCTGTTAATAAAATAATATTAACTAATACAGGTGAAGAATATACCCATGAAAGTAAAAAAACTAAAGCCATGGAAGATTCTACTGCCTATATGATTACAAGTATGTTAGATGACACTAGTATAACAGGTGGTGGAGCGATGGATAGAGTTGCCATGAAAACTGGTACTACTAACTTTGATGAAAACTATCGAAAAAAATTAGGTATGGCAGATGATGCAATTAGAGACTCATGGGTTGTAGGATATACTACTAAAACAACAATCGCTATGTGGTATGGTTATAAAGATACCACAATAGAATCAGTTTCCCAAGGTTACTACTGTCATAACTTACAAGGAACAATTCAACGTGATAGATTGTTTACTGCCATTGCTAATGAAGTATTTGAAAATAATAAAGAAGAATTTAAAATGCCTGATAGTGTCGTTAGAGTACCACTAGTATCAGGAAGTTCTACAGCTAAAATAGCAGGAACTGGATATTCAGGAAGTATACTTTATGAATATTTCAAAAAAGATCACGAACCTAAAGGTAGTGCTGAAACAAGCAATTTACAAACACCTACTGGTTTAACTGCAACCTATTCTAATGGAAATGTTAAACTATCATGGAATGCCGTTAATCCAGGTAATACAGACTCATCATATGGAGACTTTGGATATAATGTATACTTTAACAACACTCTATTAGGATTTACTACAAGTACAAGTTATACAATTAATAACCCAAGTAATCCTTATGGAACATATAAAGTAGTTGCAACATTCCAAAAATATGATGGACTAAATAGTGAAGCAGCTACATACACCTTAGAAAAAGAAAAAGCTAACTTAAGAATTACAGCAAGTACAATCAATGTAACAACTTTTAATATTAATGATATAACAAATTATGTTACAGTTTATAATGGCTCAACAAATGTAACGAGTAAAACAAGTAATTGGCGAGTTAGTAGTATTTCTCCAAGCATTGATGTATCATCAGGTATAATAGAAACAGCAGGAACATATATCTTAAAATATAAATTTACATACGATGGAGAAACTAAGGAAACAGGAAATATTAAAGTAACAGTCACAGGAACTACACCTCCAAGTGATGGAGAAGATGGAGAAGGTACTCCTCCTCCAGAAACCTAAAAAAGAAGCTAACACTAGCTTCTTTTCTTATACTTACAAATATCTTTTAACTTACACATATCACAATTAGGAGATAAAGCTTTACAATGGTATCTTCCAAATAAAACTAATTGTAAATGTCTTTTAGCCCAAACATCTCTTTTAAACTTTCTCTTTAACTTCTCTTCTACATCTCTAACACTATCATCATCTTTAGCAAGACCAAGTCTCTTAGATACCCTTTCTACATGAGTATCAACAGCAATAAGAGGAACATTATAAAACTCTCCTAAAAACACATTAACAGTCTTTCTTCCAACTCCAGGCATTGCCTCTAATTCTTTCCTTTTAATAGGAACTTTTCCATTATAATCTAATAATAATATTCTTGCAATCTCTTTAACATAAAGAGCTTTTTTTCTAAAAGAACCGAGTGGTCTTAAAATATTTTCAATATCTTTAATATCTGCATTACTTAACTCTTCTAAATTCTTATATCTATCAAATAATATAGATGTAACATTATTAACTCTCTTATCAGTAGTCTGAGCACTAAGAACAATAGCAATCAATAGTTCATAATCGTTATGATAATTAAGTTCACAGTTAGGATCTTTAAACATATCATCTAAACATTTTTCTATCACTTCTACTTTATTCATCTTCATCATCAAACCAATCATAATCAAAAACCTCTACAGGTTCCTTAGTTTTTATATCTTTATTATTAATGTAATGCTTAACATCATCACTAGTCTTAATACCTTTTTTATCCCAATCATATAAAATCTTATCTATATATCTAATACTAGATACCCCATTAAGTACCGCTTCTTTAACAGCCTCAATAATAACTCCACTATCAAAACTACTAGACCAAGCTTTAATAAATTCTATCTCACTAGAATTAAGAGTTCTCCCAAATTCTTTTTCTATAGTAGAAAAGATATTAATATCAAGTTCTTTTTCATTATCTTTAATAACTTCATCACTAATTATAGAAGCTATATTTTCATAGAACAAAGACATATCTACCTTCTCTTCTCCTATTCCCTTATCATTTTTATAAGTATCTATCATAAGTAACTTCTTATCAGTAAGAGAAGAAATTAAAATTAATATATTTTTAATACTAAGACCTAACTCTTCACTCATACTCTTAGGATCAAAAGTAAAAGTATTTCCTTTATCTTTTAAATACATTAAAAATATAAACTCCTCTAAATTAATATTTAATTTTTTATATTCTCTAAAAAAAAGAAGAGGTATAATAATATTCTTACTTTCTAATAAACTAACCAGTTGTTTTTGTTTCATTAGCATCCTCCTTAACTAAATTACTACTAGTATATATCTTTTTAGCAAGATTTAAAAGCTCTTCTTTACTATTATTAACTTCTAAATTTAACAACTTAATCTCTAAGTCTTTCCATAACTTACTAATAATAGGTCCATCTTCTATCTTTAAATAATTAATTAAATCATAACTATCTATAACTATATCACTTCTCTTATGAATAGGCATATCCCTATAATTATCCATAATATCCTTCTTAGGAATAGAAAGAATTTCTCCTGCTACTGTACAAGGATATAAATCATAATAATATAAAGTTGTAAAAGCAAGTGGATTATTCTTAATAGACTCTCTTATATCTTTCATTAAATTTAATTCATTTCTAGTAAAAGGATAGATTCTATCAACATTTAAAACAGTCCATATACCTATTACCTGACTACAAGGTTTTATTTTATTAATATTATCTAAATATAAAACATCAACTAACCCCAACTCTTTTATTAGCTTAATTCCCACTTCTATATTAGGACTACTAAAAATCTTATCTAATTCACTTTTTTTTCTATTAATAGATAAATCTTTAAGTAAATATCTAGACTGTATAATCGCTTCTTTTACTTCTTTATCAAGTTCAAAATTAAGAGTAGTAGCAAATCTAATCGCTCTTAATATCCTAAGAGAATCTATTTTAAATGACTCTAACGGATCAATAACAGTTCTAATTATCCTAGCATTAATATCACTTCTACTATTAAGTAAATCAACAATATCACCATTTTTATCTATACAAATCGTATTAATAGTAAAATCTCTTCTTTTAAGATCAATCTTTAACTCATTAACATAATTAATAGTATCAGGATGTCTATTATCAAAGTACACTCCATCATCTCTATAAGTAGTTATTTCAAATCTAATATTATTAAAATAAATAACAACACTTCCATAGACTTCATTATCTATATTTGCATTAGGAAATATCTTAATTAAATCCTTTGGTTTTGCATTAGTAGTAATATCTACATCATTAGATTTAATACCCATTATATAGTCACGGACAAATCCCCCTACAATATAAGCTTCATAAGAATTATCTTCAATAATATTTATAACTTTTAAAGCTGTATCCAACATTATATATATCACTACTTTCTATTTATTTATATATATTGTACCATTTAATTTATCTTTTTTAAATATATAAACCTAAGCAAAAGAAAAAAGCCATTACTGGCCTTTTCTTAGTTTACTGCATCTTTAAGAGCAGCACCTGCTTTAAATGAAACAACCTTTCTTGCTGCAATTTGAACAGTTGCACCAGTTCTAGGATTACGTCCTTCACGAGCAGCTCTTTCTGAAACACTAAATGTACCAAATCCTACTAGTGGAATTTTATCTCCTTTAGCTAAAGTTTCAGTAATAGTTTCACAAAATGCATCGATAGCACGAGTTGCATCAGCTTTAGTTAATCCAGCTTTTTCTGCAACAGCTTCTACTAATTCAACTTTTTTCATTATTAAAACCTCCTATAATTTAAGCATTTATCTTGCTTACATATTAAGGATAGCATGAAAGGCTTTGTAAATCAATGCTTTTTACTAGATTTTACATCAAATATTTGGTATTTGTAATACTTGTCCAATAGATAATAAATTACTTGTCAAATTATTTAAAGACTTAATAGTATCAACAGTAGTTCCAAAACGATTTGCAATACTCCATAAGCTGTCCCCCATCTTTACTGTATATGTAGTATAACTAGGATTAATAGGAGTATTAGATTCATCTGTAGGAATAATTAATACTT
>CALVVC010000036.1 GCA_944363755.1 uncultured Bacilli bacterium | reverse complement strand
AGTCCATCACTATAAGCTCTTCCTTTCATTAAACGACCTGTAAACTGATCTACTATTACTACTTCATCATCTTGAACGACATAATCTACATCTTTTTTCATAGCATAGTTAGCACGTAATGCTTGATTAATATAATGTAGTAGGGTAGCATTTTCTATTTCATATAGATTTTTAATCTTAAAGGCTTTCTCAGCTTTTTCACTACCGGCATCTGTTAGGGAAACACTAATTGTACTTTTACCTGTTTCATCACAGATATAATCATCTTCTTCTTTTAAAGACTTAGCAAATTTGTCAGCTTCAATATAAAGATTCGCACTATGTTGTGCTCCTCCTGATATAATAAGAGGAGTTCTAGCTTCATCGATTAGAATAGAGTCAACTTCATCAACAATAGCAAAGTTTAGAGGACGTTGTACTCTATTTTCTTTTCTAATTACCATATTATCTCTTAAGTAATCAAAACCAATTTCATTATTAGTAGAATATAGAATATCACAGTTATAAGCTTCTTGTTTTTCTTTAGGAGACATATCTCTTGTATTAACTCCTACAGTTAGTCCAAGAAAACGATGGATTCCTCCCATCCATTCTGCATCACGTGTTGCAAGATATTCATTGACTGTAATAATATGAACACCTTTTCCTTCTAGGGCATTTAAATAAGCAGGTAATACACAAGTTAGGGTTTTACCTTCACCTGTTTTCATCTCTGCTATATTACCATAATGAATGGCTAGAGCACCTAATACTTGAACATAGAAAGGTTTTTCTCCTATAACACGATATGCTGCTTCTCTTGCTACTGCAAAACCTTCTATTAGAATATCTTCTAAAGTCTCACCTTTAGATAATCTCTCTTTAAATTCTTCTGTTTTATGTTTTAATTCATCATCAGAAAGTTTACTCATTTCTTCATCAAGAGCGACTATTTTATTAGCTTTTTCTGTAAATTTTTTTAATTCTTTATATTCATGATCAAATAGTTTTCTAAATAATCCCATTATAAACATCTCCTTGCATAATGTATTTTATCAGAAATTTAAGATAATAAAAAGGTTTTAGGAATATTTTGTCAAAAAAAGAATGATATTTTTTATCATTCTCATTTTTACTCAGCTTCTATTATACCATAGCCACCATTTTTTCTTTTATAAACAACGGCTTCTTTATTAGTATCAACATTTTTAAACAAATAGAATTCGTGACCAAGTAACTCTAATTGAAGAATTGCTTCATCTTCATCCATTGGTTTTACTTCTATTTTCTTATGTTTAACAATGTTATTTTCTTCATACTCTTCTTCTTCGATATCAACTATACTAAAATCAATTTTAGTTTTAGCTTCTTTAGCTTTAATCTTAGTTTTGTTCTTTCTTATTTGACGTTCTATAACATCTATAGCTTTATCAACAGAGGCATAGAAGTCATCTTGAGTCTCTTCAGACCTAATAATAAAATTTTTAAGTGGAATAGTAATTTCGACAGTTTGCATATGTCCTTTAACTTTTACTACTACAGTAGCACGTACATCACTGCTATTTTCTAGATATTTTTCTAGTCTTTTCAATTTCTCATTGATGTAGTCTTTCATTGCAGCAGTTACTTCAATTTTGTCACCACGAATAATAATTTCCATAGTATCACCTTCCTTAGTATTAATATACCACAAAAAGGAACAAAAAACCAACTATTTTGCTAAAGCTGGTTCTTTTATTGGTGTAACATCGACTGCTTGATATCCTTTGCTAGTTTCAAGTAATGTAAATTCTACATATTGACCTTCAGACAAAGTTTTATAACCGTCACAATTGATAGTTGAATAATGAACGAAAATATCTTCATTTTCTTTGTACTCGATAAATCCATAACCTTTTTCGTTATTAAACCACTTTACTTTTCCAATCACTAGACTCACCTCCACCTCTTTTTATTCTTCTTAGATGGTTACTGCTCTTTCAAACGATGTGAGTCCATTATAGCAATCACTATAAAAATATTTAGAAAAATACCGTTAATTGTTGGAATTTTACCTTAAAGAGTATTTTTTTAAAGAAAATATAACTTTTTTTGTAGTTAATAGAATGCTAGTTGCATTTTAAGGAAATGTTATATTCTTATTAATAGATAGAGATATAATTATTGTAGCATAGGAGGGGATGTATGAAAGAAGTGTTTTTAAATCATACTATGAACTTCATTGCTAGTAATCAAGGAAATTTAGATGAGGATGAGAAAGAAAAGTTAGAATATGGTTTAGAAGGGTTATATATGACTATAACTAAACTAATAATAATCTTTCTAGTAGCATTTCTCTTAGGATTTATTAAAGAGTTTATTATTACCTTAATACTTTTTAATATATTAAGATTTCCTGGTTTTGGATTTCATGCTAGTAAGTCTATAGTTTGTTTAATTTCAAGTACATTTTTAATATTAGGATTTCCTTATTTATTTACTAATATTGAAGTAAATCTTAATAGTAAAGTAATTCTATGTATAATTTCAGTTATAACATTTATAATTTGTGCACCTGCTGACACTTGGAAAAGACCTTTAACGAATAAGAAAAAAAGATTATTTAGAAAGATTTTTGCTTGTAGTTTAGCGATTATATATAGTGTACTTATCATAATGTTTAATGGGATGGAAATAAGTAATTTATTATTAGCTGCATTACTTATTGAAACAGTATTAATATCACCTATAATGTATTTAATATTTAAAGAACCATATAGAAATTATAAGAAGGTTTAAACATTTAATGTTTAAATAAATAGTAGTAAAGAAAGGGATGAAGTAGTGATGAAAAAAAGAATGGCTAAAGTTCTAGCAGCTGTTGCAATGATGCTTACTGCAAGTGCTAGTGTAGGATGTGCATTATTTTGTGCCGAGGAACCAAAAGCTTTAAAAAATATGGATTAAAAATTCGTTTGAATACGAATTTTTTATTTTATATATATCTTTTGTATAAAATAATCATTTAAAAATACTTGTTCAGATTTGAGCCATTTTGTTTTTGATAATACTTTATTTGCATAATACAAACCTTTACCGTGTTCCCCTCCTTTAGTAGTAAAACCTATTTTTTTCATATTTTTAATAGGTACTAATTCTTTATACGTATTTGAAATTGTAAATATTATCATTTTATTTATTTCATAAATTTCTAGTGTTACTATTTTTTTATTAGACTCTTCAGCTGAGTCTAAAGCATTATCAATATATATTCCTAGAACAATACATAGTTGTCGCAATTGTTCTTCTGCTAGTTGCTTTAACAAAATATTGACTTTAGAACTTATTTCTATTACTATTTTAACTTTTTTATTTTTGGCTAATGCTATTTTATAGTAAAGCAAGCCTTTTAAACCACCTTTTGGAATATATTTTAATAGTTCAATATATTCATCGTCTATATTTATATTCATATTTAACATATCATCTATCTTATTTATGATTTTCTTATTCTTTGTCATGTTTCTAATCATTGATAAATTGTTTTTCAGTTCATGTCTATACATTTGTTCATTTTCTATCCAATCTTCAAAAGTTTGAACATAATCAAATAAGACTTCATACTTATCACTTAATCTACCATAATTATTTAATTCTGTAATATAAAAATAATAGAGAATAACTAAAATAAATATACTTATAATAGTTATAATATAATAAGTATTGAGTTTAAATATTTCAGTAATATTAAAGAAAGTAATTATGATGGTAAAAACACAAAGAATAGCAAAAGTTATTGTATTATAATTTGGTGTTTTTTCTGTTTTCCTGTATATATAGTTTATTTTATTTTTAATAATAGGAATCTTTGATACTACATATGCAAAAATTCCTATTAAAATATTGTTAGTTATAACAATATTTTTTAATGTTCTTAATTCTGTATATGTAAAAAAAAGTGAGTTTATTGTTGAAATTATTATATCAAATATTGCTATTAGTAACATACTATAACTGCATAATAGAATTGAAGACAACAAACTTATTTTAAAATATTTTTTTATTAACATTATTGATAATATGTATGTTAGTAATGATACAAATGCATTATATTCTGTTCTATAAAATACTATAATTGGTAAAGCTATTATTATTACTACACCTATAAACTTAAAACTAAATTTGTACTTTATTTTTAAGGTTTCATTAACAATAGAGAAAATGGTTAAGGCCATTACTAATCCTATGATAATTTTAGTTATTATTATTGACATACTCAATCAACTCCTTCTTTCCTGTTCTTGATATTAGATTAGTAGTAATACCATTATCAAATAGAACTTCATTTTCTTTAGTATTATATTCTCTTATTTTATCTGTATTTAAAATTAAACTCTTATGTACTTTTAAGAATCTTTTATCTAATTCCTTAGAAATAGCATTTAAAGTATATGGTGCTTTAAATGTTCCATATTCTGTATGAATAATACATCTTTTACTATCTTGTTCTTTCTCTATATAGATAATATTCTTTAACTCTATCTTATATAAAGTGTAATTATACTCATAACTCAAACATTTTTCTTTACTAATATACTTCTTATAAATTATAGCTAAATCTTCATTTAATTTTGTTTTACAATTATCAAATTTACTTATAAAGTCTAATAGATATAACCTATTAGATAATGCCTCATACCTATATTCAGCAAAAGCAGTTACAATTATGATAATAGAATTCCAATCATCTAGTTCTTCTCTTATAAATCTAGCAGCATCTAAACCAGATCCTGTCTTTGTTTTAATATCAAAGAAATAAACTTTAAATCCCATCTCTTTTCTAGCAAGTGTTTCAAAATCTTCTTCATAACTTTCACATTCATACTTCTTATAATCAATATCATAATTCATTAGAAATTTATCAATCTCTCCTTTTATTAAATCTCTAAATTCCTTTTCATCATCACATATAATAAAATTTAACACTACTACCTCCTCCTTCTAAAACTGCACACCCTTAAATTTTACCATATATTTCCAGTTTATAGGATTTTTGTCAAAAAAAAATAGTAGCTATTTAGCCCTATTTTTTATTTTTTTAGACTTAGGTTCTTTTTTTATGACCTCTCCTACTTTTTCAATTATATTATCTGTCATTTCTTTATTCTTTTTAGAGATAACTGTAGTTCTTAAAACAAACCATACAACAATAATAAAGATTATTATATATAGTATTTTACCCATAAAAGGATCTTTTAGTGAATAGAAGATAGATGCAAAGGCAAACAATATATTAAAAGCATATATTATTAATACTGTTGTTCTCTGTGAAAAGTTCATACCCAATAATTGATGATGAATATGCTCTTTATCAGGAGAAAACGGTGCTTGATGTTTTAATAGTCTTCTAATGATAGCGAATAGTGTATCTAGTATAGGTATTCCTAAAATCATTAGTGGAACAAATAAACTAGTTAATGCAGGTCCTTTAAATTCTAAAAGTGTAATTACTGCTATCATAAAACCTAAGTACATAGCACAATCTCCACAGAATATTTTAGCAGGATAGAAGTTATGTAATAAGAATCCTAATGTTGCCCCTAACATGATAAATGTTAATATCATGACTAATGTACCACTACGTCCTTGAAAATAACCAATTATACCTATTGTTAAGAAAAATATACTACTAATTCCTCCACTTAATCCATCTAGTCCATCAATTAAGTTTATTATATTTACACAGGCAACTATAAAAAGAATTGTTAAAGGGTAAGATAGCCAACCAAAGTTAATTGTATAACCAAAAGCAGTGATATTATTTAATAAGAATCCTCCATAAAATACAAGAATTGAAGCAGCGATTATTTGACCTGTTAGTTTTGTTCTTGCTCTTAATGATTTTATATCATCTGCTATTCCTGTTAATATTATTATAAAACTTCCTATTAAAATAGAATTCATTTGAACACTTTCTGTTCCAAATAGCATATAGCCTATTAGAAAAGATAGAAATATTCCTACTCCTCCTAATTTAGGAGTAACTTTAGTATGAATATGTCTATTTCCTTCATCACTCCTTGGTATATCCATTGCTCCTATATGTAATGCAATTCTTTTCATAAATGGCATTATTAAAGCAGAGCATAAAAACGTTGTTATAACTATTTTTAGAGTCTCTATTATTTGTTGATTCATAGTTTTTCCTCTTTTCTAAAATAATTATAACAAGCGAAATAGATTTTTACAACAAAAGAAAAACAACTTAATATTTTAGTTGCTTTCTTCTAATAATCTAATGTTATCTAAAAGTACTCCTGTTCCTTCTACTACACAAGTTAGAGGACTATCTGCGATTAGTACTGGTACTTTTAATTCTTTTCTTAAAACTTCATTTAATCCTTTAAGCATTGAGCCTCCACCAGTTAATATTATTCCTTTATCCACAATATCTGCTGATAACTCTGGTGGTGTTTGTTCTAAGACGTTAGTCGCTGCTTTAATAATTTTATAAATTGATTCATGCAGAGCTTCTTCTGTTTCAATTTCATTTATTTCTATTGTATTAGGTAGCCCTGTTACTAAGTCTCTTCCTCTTACTTCAAGTTTATTCTTTTTATCAGGTTCATATAGATTAGCAAATTCTATTTTAATATCTTCAGCGGTTTTTTCTCCTATTAGTAATTTATATTTTTCTTTAATATATTTAACAATATCTTGATCAAAAACGTTACCTGCTATACGAACAGAAGCACTATTAACTATGTCATTTAAAGAAAGAATTGCTATATCAGTAGTACCTCCTCCAATATCTATTACCATATTAGCACTAGGTTTAGATATATCCATACCTGCACCAATTGCTGCTACTTTTGGTTCTTCTTCTAAAAATACTTTTCTAGCACCTGTACGTTCTGCTGCTTCTTTAATAGCATTTTTCTCAACTGGAGTTACATTAGTAGGACAGCAAATTAGGATTCTAGGTCTTGATAAAAAGTTTCTAGCATGGATTTTTCTAATAAAATAGTCTAACATTATTTCTGTAATCTCAAAATCTGCTATTACTCCATCTTTCATAGGCTTAATAGCTTTTACTTTCTCTGGAGTTCTTCCTAGCATTTCACTTGCTTCTTTACCTACTGCTACTACTTTTTTATTATCGGTATCAATAGCGACAACACTAGGTTCATTCAAAACTATTCCTTGTCCTTTAATATAAATTAATACATTTGCAGTTCCTAAATCTATACCTATATCTTTTGATAACATTCTATCACGTCCTTTTACTGTTAATATTTTAGCAGAAATATATTATAATGTAAATTATTTTCTTAGAAAAAAAACGGCATTTACTCCGTTTCTTCATTAGTGTTACTATTATTGTTTGTATCTTCAGTAGTGGTATTATCAGAAGTACTTTTTTCATTAGTATCACTAATTACTTGATCAAAGTATTTGCTAGGATCTACTACACTACCTGCTTTGTATAGTTCAAAATGTAAATGATTTCCTAAATCTTGATCAACCTTATTTGTTCCACTTTTACCTATTACTTGTCCTTGTTTAACTGTATCATTCTTTTTAAGCGATACTTCACTTAGACTTTGATAACTACTAATAAAGTCATTGTCATGCTTTATTTCTACAACAGTTCCAAGAAGTTCATCTTCTCTTACATCTAAGACGGTACCATCTAAAACTGATACAACATCAAAGGTATTTTCTAGTCCAAAGTCCATACCAGAGTTTTGAATGTAAGTATTTTCATGATAAAGAATTGATTTTTCTTGAGTCGCTGCTTCTCCCATATAATCATAGAAGTATTTAAGAGTTTGGACATTTTCATCTGTATATGGTTTTATCATTTTAATTTCCTCTTTAATTACTTCTTTTTCTCTTTCATTATCATCAATTATAGATGAATTAACATATTCTATGTCTTCTTCAACAGGATTATTCGCTTGCATATTCTGACTTACAAAAAATGCACTCATTCCAGTTAGGGAGAAAGCAATTAGGTATGCTCCAATAATAGCTCCTTTTTTTAATTTTAATTTTTTCATTAACATCACCTCATTAAGAGTTTTAACGAAAATCTTAAAATTATACTTTAATTTTTAATTTTTAAATAATAATGGCAGATTCATATAAATCATAGATACAGTTTGTTACTAAATATATTAAAGCTAAAGCTAATAAAAAATAGAAGACTCTTGCTTGCCAAATTTTATTTTTTTTAAAAATGACATTAATATTAATAGAATCTAAACTCCAAATGACAATTATTGTTACAATAAAATATAAAATGTATTTAATGCTCATTGTTTGCCTCATATTCTTTTATTTCATTTATTCTTCTAATGTGTCTTTCTTGATTTGAAAAAGGAGTTGTTATAAAGGTTATAATTAAGTTATAGGCATCATCTATACTCATATTTTCATTTAAGCAGATAACATTAGCATCATTATCTCCTCTTGTCTCTATTACATCTTTTAGGGAGATGACTCTAGCAGCACGGACGCCTTTTACTTTATTACAGGCGATTGATATACCTATACCACTACCACATATGGCTATACCAAAGTCTATTTCTTTATTTGTTAAAGCTTCTCCTAATTTAAAAGCATATAAAGGATAGTCAACATTCTCTGTTCCTGTAGCACCATAGTCTATTACTTCATAATCTTTTTTTAATTTTTCTAAAAGTTCTACTTTTAATTTATAACCTCTATGGTCATTAGTTATTCCTAGTCTCATTTATTTAACCTCCTTAAAACTAGTTCTCCTCCCATTACTTGATTAAGATGGGAATAGTCTATATAGTTATCTTCTATTTGTAATTTCATTTTATAGTTTAGTTCTTCTAATTCTCTTATATTTGTAGGTAGTAAATCAAAATATGCTGGTTCTACTTTAATACTTCTTTTTAAAACATATACTTTCTTGGTAGTTAGATTTTCTAACATAGGACGATAGTTTAAATAAAGTCCTCCTTTTTTAATTAAATTAGCAGAAAAATCACAAGTTATACTTGTTTTAGTATGACATTCTTTAACACTTTCATGAAGCAAAACTGTGTCTCCTAAAAAGAAATCACTATCCATGCTAGTATTAATTGTTTCTTCTTTTAATATGGCTTCATATATTTTATTTATACTTTCACCATACATTCTTTCCACTATTTGTTTTGCTATCCTATTAGTTTTTAAAGTTTCTAATTCTTTAAGATATGTTTCATATATTTTTTTATTATTAAGAGATAATATTTCATCTAAAGTAAAATCATACATTTTTATTCCCCTACTTTAGTATAACATAATTTAAAAGAAAAAAGCAGTAAACACTGCCTTATTCTGAATCTTTTTTATTAAAACCATATTTCTTATTGAACTTCTCTACTTGTCCTGCTTTAGATGCTCTTCCTTGTTTTCCTGTATAGAATGGATGACAATTTGAACATACTTCAACACTTATTTCATCTTTATTAGACATTACTTCAAATGTTGCACCACAAGCACATGTTACTTTA
>CALVVC010000035.1 GCA_944363755.1 uncultured Bacilli bacterium | reverse complement strand
AAAAGATTAACTTAGATAAAGTAAATTACATACAATATGGTAATCCTAAAGGTAAAGAAATTATACTTTTACATGGATGGGGTCAAAATATTGAAATGATGGAACCACTTGGTAATCCCTTATCTTGTAAATATCATATTACAATATTAGATTTTCCAGGATACGGAAAAAGTGCTGAACCAGATGAAGTTTGGACAGTATCTGATTATGCCGAACTAGTCCATGAGCTAGTGAAAAAGTTAAAGATTAAGAAACCTACTTTAATAGGACACTCTTTTGGAGGTAGAGTTGCTATAGTCTATGCATCAATATATGAAGTAGATAGAGTTGTCTTATTTGGGGCACCTTGTGTTAGAACTAAAAAAGGATTAACTCTAAAAGAAAAAATGTTAAAGAAAGCAAAAACTTTACCTGGAATGGGTAAGATTGCCGAGATTGCTAAAAACTATATAGGGTCTACTGACTATAAAAATGCAAGTCCAAGAATGAGAGAAATCTTAGTTAAGACAGTTAATGAAGATTTATCTAACTATGCTAAAAAAATAACTGTTCCAACTCTTTTGATATGGGGAGAGTATGATGAAGCAGCTCCCCTTGAAGAAGCAAAACTTTTAGAAGAATTACTTCAAGACGGAGCCTTAATAGTTTTACCTGGAACACACTATGCTTATTTAGAAAATCTACAACAAGTTATAAATATTATAAATAATTTTATGGAGGGATAGAATGGAAATACTTTTAATTTTAGTTGCCATATTAGCAATAATTATCAAATCTAAAAAAAGTTTACATATGTTACAACAAAATTTATATAATGAAAATAATCGTTATATTAAATGGGTCGTTAATAATAGTAATAACTTCTTTTCACTAGAACTATTAATAGTTTTAATTGCTGCTATCGCTAATGTTTTCTTAATTAATGATAAAACAATAAGTTTAATCTTAAATATCTTAGCAATTATTATTTATATAATCTATGTAATTAAATTTAGAAATAATTTAAAAAATGAACAAGTAAAGAAACCTTTAGTAATAACAGCAAGAGTTAAAAGATTAATTGTAACTACAAGCATTTTATATTTACTACCAATTGTATTAATAATAATTTATAGGGATAATTTATTAATTAGTCATTTCTTAATATTTATCTTTATACTTTTCACTTATCTAAATACTTTTGTAATTTTACTTGCTAACTTTATTAATAAATATACTTTAGAAAAATATGTATATCATCATTTTAAGAGTATGGCTGTTAAAAAGTTAAAGAGTATGCCTAATTTAAAAGTTATTGGTGTAACAGGTAGTTATGGTAAGACAAGTAGTAAAAATATTTTAGCAGATATTTTAAATATTAAGTATGCTACACTTCCAACTCCACGTAACTTGAATACTCCTTATGGATTAATTATTACAATTAATAATCACTTAGATAAGTTTACAGAAGTATTTATCGCTGAAATGGGAGCCTATGTTAGAGGAGAAATAAAAGACTTATGTAATTTAGTTCATCCTAAATATGGTATCTTAACAAGAATTGGTACTGCACATTTAGAGAGTTTTGGTAGTGAAGAAAACATTCAAAAGACTAAATTTGAACTTATTGAATCATTACCACTTGATGGAGTAGGTGTTCTTAATAAAGATGATCCTAAACAAGTAAGTTATGACTTAAAAAATAAATGTAAAATACTTTGGATAGGAATAGATGAGAAAGATGTTGATGTTCATGCTAGCGATATTAAATGCTCTAGTGTAGGAACAACATTTAATGTTACTTTTAAAGGTGATAAGAAAAAATATGAGTTTGAAACTAAACTATTAGGAAAACATAATGTTTATAATATTTTAGCAGGACTTGCTTTAGGACGTGAATTTGGTATTTCTATCACTAAATTACAACAAGCCGTTAGAAACGTTAAACAAGTAGAACATAGACTAGAACTTAAGAAGATGGGTTACTTCTATCAAATAGATGATGCTTATAACTCAAATCCAGTAGGTGCTAAAAGTGCTTTAGAAGTATTATCTATGATGCCGGGTTTAAAAGTAGTAGTAACTCCAGGAATGATAGAACTTGGAAAAAAAAAAGAAAAACTTAATAAAGAGTTTGGTAAACAAATCGCTACAATTAGTAAAGCTGACTATGTAGTTCTAATTGGTGAAAAGAGAACTTTACCTATTAAAGAAGGGTTAAAGGAAGCAAAATACAACATGGATAATTTAATTGTTTACAATGATGTAAAAGAAGCATATAATTTTATAAGAGGTATAAAGACTAAGAAAGAAATATATGCCTTATTTGAAAATGATTTACCTGATACATATAATGAAAAGTAGGAGGAGATAAAAATGAAAATAAAATTAGGTGTAATATTTGGTGGTGAATCTGTTGAACATGAAGTAAGTATAATTTCAGCTGTTCAAGCCATGAATAAAATAGATCAAGAAAAATATGATATTATTCCTATCTATATAACAAAAGATGGAGAATGGTATACTGGCAATATGTTAATGGATGTTGAAGTATATAGTGATTTAGATTTAATAAAGAAATATGCTAGTAATGTAGTATTATATAAAAAAGATGGAGCTTTTGTTCTTCAAAGTAAAGGATTATTTAAAAAGATCGTTACAGATTTAGATGTAATATTCCCAATTACTCATGGTACTAATGTAGAAGATGGTGTATTACAAGGCTATTTACAAACAGTAGGTATTCCATATGTTGGACCTAATGTATATAGTGCTGTAGTATCACAAGACAAAGCTTATATGAGAGATATTTTCAAAGCTAATGAACTACCAGTTCCAAGTTATGTATGGTTTTATGATACAGATTATAAGAATAATCCTGATGAAGTAATTAAAAGAGTAGAGAAGATAAAATATCCAGTTATTGTTAAACCAGCTACAACTGGAAGTAGTGTAGGTATCGGTGTTGCTAAAAATCAAGATGAACTTATTAAAGCTATTGAAGAAGCAATTAATTATGATAGTAAAATAGTAGTAGAAGAAGTAGTTAAAAACTTAATGGAAGTAAATATCTCTGTTTTAGGTAATTATGAAAACCAAGAGACAAGTGTTATAGAAGAAGTATTATCTAAGAGTGCTTTCTTAACATATGATGAAAAATATGTTGGTAGTGGTAAAGTTAAAGGAAAACTTGGTGCTAAAATGACACCTCTTAAAGGCTCAAAAGGTATGGCTTCTGCCGATAGAAAAATACCAGCAGATCTTACTGATAAAATGACTAAAGAAGTAGAAGAACTTGCTATTAAAGTATTTAGAGCCCTAGGAAGTAGTGGAGATGCTCGTATTGATATGTTAATTGATAGTAAAGCTAAAAAAGTTTATGTTAATGAGATTAACTCAATACCAGGTTCCCTTGCCTTCTATTTATGGGACCCTAAGGGAAAAGATTACACAGAACTATTAGATGATATGATTAGTATTGCTATTAAAGATTATAAAAAACGCGAAAGTAAAACACATTCTTTTAATACCAACATTTTACAAGGATTCGCTCATAATGGTTTAAAAGGAATGAAAGGTAAACTACAAAACAAATAAAAATAAACTGTGCTAGACTCCTAGTGCAGTTTTTTACATTTATTTACATAAAAATACTTGTTTATATAACTGTTATTATAAAAATTGTGTTAATATAAAAGTAGGAGAGTGAATTAATTATGGAGAAAAAGAAAAACAATGGCTTAATAGTTTTTATAGTTTTATTAATTATTTGTATTATGGGACTTGTATTTTACATTTTAGTAGATAAAGATATTATAAAACTTAATAATAATACAGTAGAAAATGAACAAGTAGAAAAAAACAATTCTAAAGATGATAATAAAGAAAAAGATACAAGAGTAAAGCTTGACCCTGAAAATTCAAACATTAAATACTTATTTAATAATGCCCATCATCTATCTATAGGACCAGAAACACAAATTTATAGAGATGGTGGTTATAAAGTAAGTGAAATGACAAATGATGAGAAATTTACTTTATTATCTAATCAATGGTTTAGTGAAATGAAAACACATCCTGATTATTTAAGACAAACTAATGACCAAATAACAGTATTAGATGAAGAAACCCTAGAAAGTTTATATGAAAGAACATTTGGGCCTAATACCTATGAAAGAGTGAATCAAATAACAGATAGTACTGATTGTATTATATTAACATATGATGAAACATATCAAGGATATAGTACAAGAGAAGAAGTAGGTTGTGGTGGTACTAGTGCCTTTAGTGTACATGAAAAAATAATAAGTGCTACTAAATATAGTGATAGAATAGAAATAGTAAGTGCTGTAGTTTATTTAGATGGTATGAGTAATCAAATGTATAAAGATTATAATAAAACTACTTCTTTAGGAGAATTACTTATTAATGAAAATACAACTAATAACAGTGAGAAAAGAGAAAATACTTATAATAAGTATATAGAAGATAATAAAGATAAATTAGAGCAATACACATATACTTATACTCTTAATGAAGATGGATTTTATTATTTAACAAGTGTAGAAAGAACTAAAGAATAAAAAGTAGTGTTTAACTACTTTTTTTCTTAATCATACTATATCCTAAGTCTATACCTTTATCAATATTTTTACTATTAAACTTCTCAAGTCTTTCATAAATTAAATCTATATAATCATCTAAAGATATATTAACTAAACGCCTTGCAGCAATTACTTTCATATCATTAAATAAGTTATTAACATTATCCATATTATCAACAAAGTCTTTCTCTAAAATAAAATCACCACTTCTTACTCTAAACTCATCAAGACCTATATGAGTATTTTGATTATATAAAGATAGTATCTTAGCAGTAATTACTTCTTCTATTATATTTTTATCACTTTTATTAAATTCTTCAAAGTGATAATAAGGCTCGGGAACATAAACACCTAACTTTTCATCTAAATAACTTATACATCTAGCTTGATAATAATAAGGTGTCATATAAATTTCTCGATTATATTTAGGATTACCATAATAAAGCAAGGGACTAACTACATCTTCGTTATTTTTACCAAGTATTTTTAAGTTATCATATTCACCCTTTACCTTACCATATTCTAAATTAGGCTGTCCCATTAATAAAGTATACTTTTTATGACCATTATCTAAAACATAAACAACTTCCATATGTCCGTAGTTTATAAATTTAATTTTTATATTTTTACTATAATAGTTAGGATAATTTTCTTCTAGATAATTAACAAAATCATTTTCCATAAACTCACTTGTTTTAATAACTTCTTCAATAGGTTGTTGTCCTTTTTCAAGTTCATAATAAACAAAATCATAATCATCAATACCTAAAGCTTCTTTTCTTAGCATAGAAATCCCTCCATGCTAGATATTATAATTAAAGATTAGAAAAATATCAATTAAATCTGCAAATTAAAACTACTGAAAATTTACTCAGTAGTTTCTTTTAATTTATCATTTATAATTTTTAAGTTGTTTTTTAATCTTTCATCATTAGGTTCCATTTTTAAAGCTTTCTCTAAAAATACCTTACTAACTTCCACTTCACCTTTATTGTAGTAAGCAATACTAAGTAAGTCATAAGGAGTATAATCAAAACTAAAAGTTTCATTGATATAACTCTTAGTATGTTCTTTAATGTTTAGTGCTTTATTTACATAATTAATAACATTATCATAATCATTTAAAAGATAATAAAGTAAAGCCATCTCCATATAAGCATCTCTTAAATATGGAGCTTCTTCTATCGCTTTTTCTAACCATAATTTCGCTTCCTCATATCGCTTCAAATGTTTATAACATCTACCAATAAAACGCATAGATGCACATCTTTCATCTTTCCAAGTAGCACTTTCTAGCTCTAAATGTCTAATTAAAGTATCAATCGCTTCATTATATTTACCATAATACATATACTCACGTCCTAAATAATGCATATTTCTATCATCATTAGGATCCTCTTTAACAGAGAGTTCTAATAACGGAAGATAACTACTTCTAGATTTAGTTCTATCGGGATAATGATTTAAGACTATATTATCAGTAACACTAAAAGTTTCAATACCATCATACTTTAATATCTCATGGACAGGATGATACCAAGAATAACCTAATCTTTTATGGATCTTTTCATAATAAAAACTTATTATCGGATTATTGTTTTCATCTAAATACCAGTTATAAATATATCTAAGTCTTGTTGTGTTAAGACACCAAGATTTTTCAAGTTCCTTTCGCCATCCAGGTAAAAATACTTCATCTAAATCGGTACAGACACAAATATCGGTATTAAGTGGTACTAACTTTAAAGATTCATTCCTTGCAACATCAAATCTCCAAGGTTCTATTTTTTTAATTTCTACATGAACACCTTTTTCTCTAAGTTTTTCTACAGTATTATCAGTAGAACCCGTATCAAGAACATAAATTTCATCAGCTTCCTTCATAGACTCATACCATCTATCCACAAATTTTTCTTCGTTTAAACATATTGCATAAACACATACTTTATATTTACTCATAAATACACCTCTTTTATATTGTATGAAAAATTTATAAAAAAGTAATAACTGCATATAAATATATTAAGGAGGGCATTATGATTAAAAGAATAATTTATAGTCTATTACCTATAATAGGAGGAGCGATAGTAGGGTTAATTACATCAGGATATATGAATTATACTGATATAGTAAAACCACCTTTATCACCACCTGGAATAGTATTTCCAATTGTTTGGACAATACTTTATATATTAATGGGAATAGCTTATTTTATTACCACTAAAGACAATGAAAGTAATAAAGAATTAGATCAAATATATTTATTACAACTATTAGTAAATTTTTTATGGCCGATAATTTTCTTTATCTTAAGAATGTATTTTACTGCTTTTCTTTGGATAATATTATTAATAATATTAGTTATTGTCATGATTAAAGAATTATTAAAAGTAAACAAAGTAAGTGGCTATTTACAAATTCCATATCTTATCTGGTTGTTATTTGCCACATACTTAAATCTTGGTATAACTCTACTAAACTAAAAACTCACAAATGTGAGTTTTTTAAATACTATGGACCAGTAGGACCAGTTGGACCAGTAGGACCAGTAGGACCGGTAGGACCTGTAACACCACTTGCTCCAGTTGGACCACTAACTCCTGTAGGGCCAGTAGGACCTTGGGGAATACTTAAACTTAAAATAAAGTTAGGTGCAGTTCCAGTTATACTAGCAGTTGCCGTAGAACCAGGCGCACCAGTTGTAACAGTACCTATAGCAAGATTTGGTGTTGCACCAGTAGCTCCTGTTGTTCCTGTAGCACCCGTTGCACCTGTGGCACCAGTAGCTCCAGTCGCCCCAGTAGGACCAGTAACTCCAGTCGCCCCAGTAGGACCAGTAACCCCTGTAGGTCCCCCTGCAGGACCAGCAGGACCCGTTGGACCTGTTGGGCCTTGAACATAACAAAAACGACATCTAGGATGAGCATTATTATTGCAAGAATCTCCAAACATAGCAATTCTCCTTTCCAATATAGTTTATGATTTAATATAAAATTTAGTTATTACTATTATCTAAGAAATGATATAATTGAAATCAGGAAGGAAAAGATACTATGAACTATAATAAATTAATACCAGAATTAAGTGTTACTAATATAGATAAAAGTAAAGAGTTTTATCTAAAACTAGGATTTAAAGTAATGTATGAGAGAAAAGAAGATAAGTTTGTCTTTTTAGAACTTGAAGGTAATCAGTTAATGATAGAAGAAATTAATGATAACTGGAATACAGGAAAGTTAGAGTATCCTTTTGGTAGAGGTATAAATATAAGTATGGCTATAAATGATATAGATAAATATTATCAAGAATTAGTTAATAAAAAGATAATCTTCTTTAAAGATATAATGACAAATGAATACGATGTTAATGGTAAAACATATTTAGATAAAGAATTTCTAATTCAAGATCCTGATGGATATTTGTTGCGATTTAATAATTAGAAAAAAATTAAGACTCGCCAAAATGTAAAATGAAAACCAGCCAAAATGTAAAATGGATTCTTAAAATATAGTATTTATATGCTATAATTCTTTATAGGAAGGTGTTATTTTATGAAAACATATTATATTGATTTAGGTTCATCAACAATAAAAGTATATTGTTATGAAAATGAATTAAAACTTATAGAAGAACATTCTATATATTTTAAAAATGACTTTGATAGAGAAAAAGGTATTAGTGAAAGTAATTTAAAAGAACTATGTGATTACTTTGAAAAAATCAAAACTAAATATGATTTAAAATATTACAATACAAATATTTTTGTTACGGGTATATTTAGAAATTTAACTCAGGTAAGAAAACAAGATTTAGTTAAGTTATTTAATGAAAAGTTTGATTTACATTTTAATATTATTAGTCATGGTATTGAAAATTATTATTTAGCAAAGGCAATGGAAAATGATTATAATAACAAGAAAGTCTTAATTATAAATATGGGTGGTAAAACTACTGAATTAGTAACTTTTGTTGGAGATAAAATAACTGATACTAAAAATTTAAACTTGGGTGTTGCTGATTTATTAAATAACTTTGATAAAGTTAATGATAAATATAGTGGTAATACTGTTGAAGAAATGGAAGAATTTGTTAAAGAAAAATTATCTAATTTGCGGTTAGATAAAGATTATGATTGTGCAATATTTACTGGTGGAGAAGAAAGATTTGAATTGTTAACTGGATTTAATTTAGTAGATAATACTTTATTTGACGATAATATTCATAAATATATGCTTAGTTTAGAAGATTATATTAAAGGTACTGAAAAGGTATTTTATGATATTTCTCTTGATGAATTATATGAGTTAATGCCTAATAATCCTAAATGGATGGATGGTGCAAGAAGTGGTGCCATTATACCTTTAGTATTATTTAAAATGGCAAATGTAAAATGGATTATTCCATCAGATTTAAATTTAATCAATGGTGTTATTAATGATTTAAAGTAAAATTTATTTAGAGGGATGTTATGGTTAAAAATGTTATATCAGTAATAGATGGAGAAGCTGGCAGTTGTGGTAAAGCTAAAGTGGTAGGGGAAATAGCAACAGATGAATCTATTAATCTAGGTGCTTCTGTTACTAATTGTATGCCAAATGCAGGACATACTTTTGTAGATGAAAATGGTAATGCTACTGTTTTTAGAAATATTCCCGTATCATCAGTAAATCCTAATACAGAGTTATTTATAGGTCCAGGTTCTGCTATTGATATGGAAGTATTTAAGAATGAATATGAACAAGCTAGTAAATATCTAGGAGATAGAAAAATTTATGTACATGAAATGGTTCCTCTAATTGAAGAGAGACATAAACAATATGAAAGAGAACATATTAAAAGTGGTTCAACGTTTAAAGGTGGTAATGCTGTTACATGTGAGAAAATTCTTAAAGATAAAAAAATAGAGTTTTTTAAGAGCTTTAAAAATGCTATTGTTTGTTCAAATGATGAATGGCATGAAAGATTATATGAACATCTTGAAAATCCTTTAGAATATGTAATATTAGAAGGTTCACAAGGTTGTGATTTAGA
>CALVVC010000034.1 GCA_944363755.1 uncultured Bacilli bacterium | reverse complement strand
CAAAAAGAAAGCACTTAACTAAACAGCATGTTTAATTAGGTGCGTACCCTTTTACAGGAGAAACACTTAACACAAGCGACATTAAATGTTCTCTTTTTTATTTTATGTAAATTTCTTTTACATATTCATAGTATCATAAATATTAACTTTTGTCAAAAAATTATTTTTGACAATTAGGACAAAAGTAAGTTCCTCTTCCCCCTACTTTAGTAACAACAAGTTTTTCTTTACAATTAGGACATATTCCATCTTTTTTACCATGAACAGCAAGCTCATTTTGAAATAAGCCATGTACTCCCTCTGCTGATGTAAAACTCTTAATAGTAGTACCTCCCATAGTAACTGCTTTATCTAATATCTTCTTAGCATTTTTAATAATAGCATCCGCTTCATCTAAACTAATACTATCCGCTTTTCTTAAGGGATTTATATGAGATGCAAATAAAATCTCATCATCATAGATATTACCAATACCTGTAATAATAGACTGATCAAGTAAAGCGGCTTTAATAGGAACTTTCTTTTTTCTTAAAGCTTCTAATAAATAATTAGGAGTTAAACTCTTATCATAATACTCTAATCCTAAATCAGAAAGTGGCTTTAAATTGTAAACTTTGTCTTTAGGAAAACATGCCATTTTCCCAAACTTTCTAACATCATTAAATCTTATATCAGTATTATCTGTAAAAGTAATAATAACATGTTCATGCTTTTCTTTAGGAACACTAGGATCTCTAAAAAAGAACTTTCCTTCCATTCTTAAATGACATATTAAAGCTTTAGTTGTAAGAAAGATAACTATCCATTTCCCTCTTGTAGTAATAGATTCAATTTTTTCTCCCACTAAATCCTTTTTAAAATTATCTATATTACCTATAATTATATTATCCCAGTATACATCTACTTTCTTAATAGTTTTACCTATAATAATCTTTTCTAATGTCTTACTTACTGTAATTACTTCTGGTTTTTCAGGCATATATAACACTTCCTTTACTACATTATTACTTTACCATCAAGGTTACATATATAACATTTTTTTAATTTAGATTTAATGTGTTTTAAAGCTTCTTTATCCTGTTCTAACTTTCTTCCTACTAATACACCTTCAATTAGTTTAGATGGCAGACCAAACATAATAGCACTTTCCCTGTCTGTAGTAGTAGCATCTCTATTAAATCTTAAGTCTAAAAATTTAGGATAGTAACGATAATCTAAAAATTCTTTTAACGTTTCTTCGTCTAATTCCTTATTCCAAACATCAGCTTTTATCATTTCTTTGGCATAATCACTTTCCATATTTAAAATGAAAGCTATTTGCCTTTTATCAGAAACTAAACTAGGTAAAAATGTTACTTCTTTAGTTTTTTCACCCCAATATGTCCATATTTCATCATCATTATTTATCTTTTCTGTTTCTTCATCAAATTTATGATAAGGAATTAACTTTGCTATAGTTTTTGAACCAGGGCCTCTACCAATTGTATAAGTTATAGTTATACCACTATAGTTATTAATATAATCTTTTAATAAAATATCTTCTTTTATATTCCACATACCAATACTATTTTTTATTTTATTTTTACCTTCACTATTTCCTGTAAAATCTATAGCAACAAAACCATTTTCTATTATCCAATCAAAATTATCAAGTAGCCCTGGTATACCATGCATAAAGGTACCTTTTTTAAGTTTTACATCATCACCAATTTTATAATTATGTTTAGGTATTATTATATTGTCATTATAAAATAAATCAATTTGTTTTAATACTAATTCTCTAGATTTACCATCAAATGTATTATTAGCATATTTTATATATTTTTCTCTATTAGCCATAAATATCACCTACTTAGCTTCATACCAGTCATTACCTGTTTCAATATCTACTTTTAAAGGAACATCTAACTTAATAACATTTTCCATCTTATCTCTTACTAACTCTTTAACTTCCTCTAACTCATCTTTATAAACATTTAAAACAAGTTCATCGTGTACTTGAATAAGTATTTTACTCTTTAAATTTCTTTTAGTCATCTCACTATATAAGTCTACCATCGCTTTTTTTAATATATCAGCAGCACTACCTTGAATTGGAGTATTAAGAGCCATTCTCTCTCCTCCACTTCTTACCATATAGTTACTACTTTTTAACTCATTAATAACTCTTCTTCTATTCATTATTGTAGTTACATACCCATTTTTATAAGCTTCTTTCTTTTCTTTGTCCATATAGTCACTAATACCAGGATAAGTCTCTAAATAATTATCAATAAACTTCTTAGCACTGCCTACATCTATCTTTAAGTCTTCTGATAGACCAAAACTACTAATACCATATAAAATACCAAAATTAACAGCTTTAGCAGTTCTTCTCATATCTTTAGTTACATCTTTTATATCTACTTTAAATATATCACTAGCAGTCTTAGCATGAATATCTTTATCTTCAATAAAAGCATTAATTAAATTAGTTGCATTTGATAACGATGCAAAGACTCTTAACTCTATTTGTGAATAATCAGAACTCATAATAATAGAATTATCTTCAGGTATAAAAGCTTTTCTAATTAATCTTGAATAATCACTTCTAATAGGTATATTTTGTAAATTAGGCTCAGTTGATGAAAGTCTTCCTGTTCTAGTTAAACATTGATTAAAGATAGTATGAACTTTACCATCTTCTTTTATTTTATCTAAAAGACCAACCACATAATTAGCATATAATTTAGTAAGCATTCTATATTCTAATACTTTATTTACTATAGAGTGATATGGACTTATCTTATCTAAAATATCTTTACTAGTAGAATAATTCGTCTCATCTTTCTTTCTTTTCTTAGGATAAGGTAACTCTAATTTTACAAAAAGCACTTCTCCTAATTGCTTTGGAGAACTAATATTAAAAGTACATCCTGCATCTTTATATATATCTTGTTCCCATTGTTTAATTTTAACTTCTAATTCTTCTTTTAATTTTAATAAATAATCTTTATCTACTCTAATACCTGTAAGTTCCATATCAGCAAGAACAAAAGCTAAAGGCATTTCTATTTCACTAAATAATTTAGTTTCTCTATATTCATCTATTTTAAGTAAAAAATCACTCTTAGTATTATAAATAAAATTACTCTTTAAGTTACACTGAT
Source organism: uncultured Bacilli bacterium (assembly GCA_944363755.1). Classification (GTDB taxonomy): domain Bacteria; phylum Bacillota_I; class Bacilli_A; order RF39; family UBA660; genus Onthousia. Next base: position 6,847 of record CALVVC010000034.1, on the reverse strand, counting down.
TTATAGACTCCTCTAACTCTACATTCTTTCTTCTTTTTAAAGTGCCATAAGTATCTTCATAACTTTTTATATCTATCCCTAAATCATTCATTAAAGTTGTAATATCATCATCCATTTTATAATCTAAAAGATATGATGCAATCATAGTATCATAGTTACAATTATTTAACTTAATACCAAGTTTATTTAATAAAATTAAACATTTCTTAACATCATATGTAGATTTTTTTATATCATTTTCAAATAATTCTCTATAATTACTAACATCTTCTCCTTTTATAAAACAAGTACCACTTTCGTTTGTAAAACTAACTCCTAAAATATTTGAATCATTATAATTATAACCATCCATTTCTATATAAAAGGAATATTCTTTACTATTATCAAAATCTTTAATATCTATTTTCTTTACCTCTTTGTTTTTATCATTATTATTGATAGTTTCATCTTCTTTTTTTAAATTATCAATATTATTTAACTTTTTTAATAAAGACTTAAATTCAAGTTCTTCTAATATATCTATATATTTATCTCTATTAAAACCTTTATAGTTACAATCTTCTAAAGTAAATGGTATATTTACATCACAATATATAGTTGCAATATCATAACTCATATAAGCATTATCTTTATCACTAATTAGTTTCTCTTTAGTCTTAGGAGTAAGTTCATCAATATGATTATATAAATTATCTAAAGTCTTATATTTTTCTAGTAAGCTGATAGCAGTCTTTTCTCCTATTCCTTTAACACCTGGTATATTATCAGAACTATCACCCATTAAAGCTTTAAGATCTATCATATTAATTGGCTCTACTTTATAAGTTTCTCTAAATACTTCTTTATTAAACCTAATAGAACCTTTTGTCTTTAATAGTTTAACATCTACCTCATCACTAATTAATTGAAGTAAGTCTTTATCACTGGAGATAATTGTTGCGATAAATTGATCTTCAAGGTCTACTTCTTTAGCAAGTGTACCTATTATATCATCCGCTTCATAGTTATCTATTTCAAAATGTTTTATCCCCATCGCATCAAGTACTTCTTTAGCTTTAGGAAATTGTACCCTTAAATCATTAGGCATCTCTTTACGTCCTGCTTTATATGAATCATATTTATCATGTCTAAAGGTCTTCCCTTTATCAAAAGCAACTAAGATATAAGTAGGTTTTTCTTCTTCAATAATTTTATTCATCATATTGATAAAACCATATAAACCATTAGTAGGAAAACCTTTAGAATTTCTCATAATAACTCCACTATAACTAGTAGCATAGTAACTTCTAAATAAAAGATTATTCCCATCAACTAATATTATTTTTTTCATAAGCACCACTCTTTCTTTATTTATTGTACCATACAACTAGTTAGATTTAAAATTATTTTAAATTTAAAGCAATACTACTATTAATAATTTCCTCCTCGCTACTTTCAAGTTCATTAACCCTATCGCACATAAATAAAGTAAGAATAATAGCCATCATATAAATTAGGCTAACACCAATTGCAGTTTTTAAAATATTTCTTAAATTTAACATATCTATCACTCCTTCTTTCTAATATCATTTTAATATCGAACAACTGTTTATGTCAATGACTTTTTTAAAATTTTCGAAGTTTTGTTTGACAATTGACAGATGTCGTGATAAACTATATACAAATAAGTGAAAGGAAGTGTTTTAAATGGAGAAATTAACAGAAAGACAATATGATATATTACAAATAATTAAGAAATTAATTGCAAAAAATGGATATCCTCCTACTGTTAGAGAAATAGGAGATGAAGCGAAACTTTCTAGCCCTGCTACTATTCATTTTCATATTAAACAACTTGTTAAGAAAGGATATATTAAGAAAGGAGCAGGAACTAATAGAACTATTGAAGTATTAGTTGATAATGAATATCTAGATAACGATGATAATGTTGTAAAAGTACCTCTACTTGGTAAAGTAACAGCAGGAACACCAATTGAGGCGATAGAAAGACCTGATGAGACTTTTGCGTTACCTACAGAACTTTTTGGTGATAAAAAAGAAATATTTACTTTAAAAGTTAGTGGTGAATCTATGATTAATGTAGGTATCTATGATGGAGATATCTTAATAGTTGAAAGATGTAGTACTGCTAGAAATGGTGAAACTGTAGTTGCAATGAATAAAGAAAACGAAGCGACTGTTAAAACGTTTTATAAAGAAAATGGTTATTTTAGATTACAACCAGAAAATGATACAATGGATCCTATAATACTTGATGAAGTTACAATACTAGGTAAAGTTGTTGGACTATATAGAAAATTTTAAAACGAGGCTAATTATTTAGTCTCGTTTATTTTCTTTACAATATAACTTGCTATTAGAAGTCCTGCACTACTTGGTACAAATGCATTTGAACCTATTACTGTTTTATCTTTAACTTTAATAGGTAATTCTAAAGAAGTACAAACTTTAATCTTTCTTTGAATATTTTTATCAAACTTACTTCTAATAACTCTTGCTAATGGATCATTATAAGTCTTATCTAAAGATGTAATAATTAATTTACTAGGGTCAAGTCTATTACCTGTTCCCATTGAACTAATAAAATTTATGTTATTTTCTAAACAATAATCAATAATATATTTCTTAGCCTTAACATCATCAATAGCATCTACAACAAAATCTATCTTTGTATCAAAAATATCTTTAATATTATCTTTATCTATTTTTATATTATAAGTAATAACGTTACAATCTTCATTAATGCTATCTATTCTTTCTTTAAAGCAATTTGCTTTATACTTACCTATATTAGAAGTAGTTGCAATTATCTGTCTATTAAAATTAGTAATATCTACTTTATCATAATCTACAAGTATTAAATTACCAATATTACTTCTTGCAAGTGCTTCAACAACATATCCCCCTACTCCACCAAGTCCAATTATTAAAATGGTAGAGTCTTTTAATTTATCTAACTTACCTATTAAATTTTCTAATCTAGTAAACTTCATAATTAAGCAACTCTATCACTTGAATTTAATTTTTTAATAAGTATTTTTTGTTGTTCTTCTGATAATACTGGCCACTCTAAATTTCTTCCATTCACTAAAGTATTTAAGGTAGCTAGATACATATAACTATCATAATTATTAATAGCAATATCTTTATAGTTTGTTAGGAATCTATCTATCTTACTAGAATCACTAAAGAAAGCATTAACTGTATTTAATTCTTCTTCTAATAAAATATTATTACTTTTACTACTGTCATAATCTAAAGTATTAAAGAAATCTAGTATCTCTAATTGTCTTTCATATCCTCTATTTATTAAACTATTTCTAATATAAAGAGGATTAGGATTATTATTTTTTAAAGTTAGTAATACATTATAAAACTCTCCATTAAATAAATCATCAAAGCCAATACTTGTAAATGAGATATTTGTATTCTTTATTTTATCTGGGGTACTGAATCTAATATTATTTACAAGTGTTCCATAAATATAATCATTAATTTCATTAGGTTTATATGATGGTAGAGGAATAATGTAAGTATCATAAAAATCTTTATCTTTATACTTTTTAGTATTTACTTCAATGTAGTTACCAATTTCACTTTCATAATTAATATTTCTTCTAATAAAATCTGTAATAGCTTTAGGATTAATAATAGGCTTATTACTATCTTCATAGGCTTTAAGATGTGTTTTACCAATAACGATATCACTTTCTTTAATACCTTTCGCTCCTGAATCTAATCTATTCTTTTTTATTTCTAAATCTTTAAAGTTAATATTTACTTTTAATATTACATTATTTATCATTAATGGTAAACTTATCATTTTAAACACCACCTTTTCCCGTAGGAAGAGTATTATATCATATATTTTTATTTCCTGCAAGTATTGCAACTTTTATTTTTTTATGATAGACTTTAGTAGTAACTATTTATGGCCTGTTGGTGAAGTGGTTTAACACGCGCGCCTCTCAAGCTCGTATTCACGGGTTCGAACCCCGTACAGGCTACCAAAAATGAATTAAACACCTACTTTAAAGGTGTTTTTATTTTTTCCTTAACTTGTTCTATAGGCTCAGCTTTATTAAGTCTTTGTTGATATTTTTCAATTTTCTCCATATATAGACCACATCTATCATTATAAGTTTCAAGAGGTTCAAGTGGTAAAAATAAATTTATACCATTAAAAACATTTTCTTTTATCATAATATTTCTTTTTTTAATCGCTTCTTCATAATCAAAAGTTATATAGTCAACAGTAGTTGTATTAGTATAGCCATTAAACACATTATATTTCGGTATAAAATCATTATCAATAGTATCATAATAAATTCCATCTACACTTCTAGGAAACACAACATCATATGTCTTTTTACTAGTACCATCTTCATAATAAGTCAAATGTTCTTCTACCAAATAACAAGGTGATACTATATAACCAATCACTTCATCAAAACTATTATAATTTTCATACGCTTCTTTTGTCATCTTTTGAAGTGCATAAACAATAGGATATTTTAATTCTTCTCTCATATTACTTCCTTCTTCCTTAGCACTACTATAACACAAATATATTAAATAAGCTATACCAATGTACCCATTGGATCCCATGCTTTTAATTCAATTGGTGTAAGTTTTAATTCTTCCAATTGTTCTTTAGATAAATATTTTTTATTAATAACTACTTGATATACATATTTATCAAACCAAGAATCACTAGCGATGAAATATCCTTTATTACCTACATCCTCTCCCCAACTATTTTCTAATTTCCATTTAGTTGGGTTGTTATCTTCTAAATTTACTCCTGTAACTACCATAGCATGATTCATTGAACTTTCATAATTGTCAAGTGTTTCTTCCTTGCTCATATAAAAATCTGTCTTAAAGGTATCATAATAATTAAAACTCTTATCATCAAATACTCCATCTTTTACATCTAAAGTTTTCTTATAGTCACATCCTATAAAAACTACTTCCCTCGCTTGTAGTTGTTTTATCACAAGACTTTTTAACTCATCAATAGGAAAATTTAAAAATATAGGCATTTTTTCTTCTATAACATTTTGTAAATACTTAACAGTATATGTTCTATTAAATGGTTTATCTTTAGTAGGTATATTAGTAATACATATATAATCGTTTATATTTATATCCGTATATTCATGATAAAACTCTAAAGGAGTTATTCCTTTAATAATATGATATTTTTTATCTTTATCTGTGTATTCAAAATCAAACTGTTTAGGAGGAATACCATAACAACAAGCTAGTATTTTATAAATATCATCTAAAAATAAACTTTTTAAATAATCAAGATTCTCATTACTAGTAAGTAATCTAGCATTAAATTGTCTAAGTTTCCTATTAAGTAAATAGTTCATTTCACATGGATTAAGACTTTGATAAGTATCACTCATCACACTTTTAGGTACAAAACCATATTTATTAACAATATTAGAAAAAAATCCCCAAACTCCCCCATCTTGAACACCTTTAGTTAATAAAAAATATCTTTCTCTATCATCAATATCACAGTCTTTAAGTTCTACTAAACTATCCATTATATAATTACATTTTTCTAATTTATCATAAAAAGCTATATAACTTTGTGAAATCTCAAAATTCTCTAAATTATATTTTTTACAAATAAACTCTCTTAATACATTACATCCTGCATATATAAAAGAATTATTAGCATTTTCTTGATTTGTAACTTTCAAAGTATCAAGATTAAGAGAAAAATTAAATAACAAGTCTCCTTCTCTTTCTTTATTTCTCATAATATTTCTAATACTATTATTAAATAAAGCACATCTTACAGTTTTATTTTCAACTCCTTGTATATAGTTATTACTAATCTCATCAAGTATTTCTCTTTTTAATTCCATATTATCACCATCCTTTAATAGTATATCTATTAAAAGAATTTTAATACTAAAGAAAAAAGTTAAGTTATTACTTAACTTTATAAAACTCTACTCTATTTTTAAATTCATCTATTCCGATAATTTTTAATAATTGATATAAATTAGGAGTCTTAACTCTACCTGTAAGCAAGTGTCTAATCATCTCACAAACATCACCAATATGTCCTTTATATAAAGATGAATCTTCTTTATACATCTTTACACTAGGAGCATAACCCATTTCTTCTGCAAGCACTTTAATAGCATTATACCATTCATCTTCGCTATTATAATCACTATATATCTCTATATATTTATTAATAACATCATAATCAATATTATCATCTATATCTTTATAAGATTCTTCCCTATTTTTATAAAATAAGTCATTAAATATATAAGCACTTTCTACTTTTATATCTTTATATGTTGCAATATCTTTACGAGGTCTTTTACTATCGCGTTCTATATTTAAGAATGAAATTAACTTATCTTTATCTTTAACCATTAAATCATAAAACTCTTCATCATATTTTTTATAATAGTTTAGAGCATCATTATAAATCGTATCAGCACTAATTCTTGAAAAATAAGTTCTACATATATTATTTAACTTCTCTATATCAAAAAGTGTTCCACCTGTAGGCATCTTCTTAAATGAGAATTTAAAGTCTTCTATAGATTTATCTTTATTTTGTAAATACCACTCTTCAAAGTTAGTATTAGCAAGCGTTGCAAGATATAGTCTTACACCATCTTTTGGAATACCTGCTTCTTCATAGTAACTAACTGCAAACTCTGGATCTTTTCTCTTACTAAACTTACGTATTTTACCATCTTCTTTTTTAGTAAGAGGTGCAATATGAGCATATTTACATGGTTTAAAGCCTAAAACTTGATTAAGTTGTAAGTGTTTTGGAAAACTAGGTACCCATTCATCT
>CALVVC010000033.1 GCA_944363755.1 uncultured Bacilli bacterium | reverse complement strand
TATACATAAGTTAGTAGGTATGACAGAAGTATCTAAAATAGGGGAAGCTTATCCTATAGAGGTAACTTTGAAGAAAGTATTGAAATAACTTTCTTTTTCTTTAGTTTTCTGTTAAAATTTAATTGTTTTGAGGTGGTATTATGTTACAAGTAAATAATGTTAGTTTAAAGTTTGATAAAAGAACTTTGTTTAGTGATGTTAATTTAAAATTTACTAATGGTAATTGTTATGGAATAATAGGAGCGAATGGGGCAGGGAAAAGTACCTTTTTAAAGCTTCTAACAGGAGAGATTGATACTACTACTGGAGATATTACAGTTAGTAAGGGAGAGAGAATATCAATATTAAAACAAGACCATTATCAGTATGATGATATGAGAGTATTAGATGTTGTTATTATGGGTAATGATAGACTTTATAAGATAATGAAAGAAAAAGAAGAGTTATATTCTCATACTGAGTTTACTGAAGAGGATGGGTATAGATTAGCAGATCTTGAAGCAGAGTTTTTAGAGATGGATGGTTGGAATGCAGAGAGTGATGCTTCAATACTTCTTACTAATTTAGGTGTTAGTGATAAATATTTTGATAAATGTATGAAAGATATTCCTGTTAAGTTAAGAGTTAAAGTAATGCTTGCTAGTGCTTTATTTGGTAATCCTGATATACTTTTATTAGATGAGCCTACTAATAGTTTAGATATTAATGCTATTAGTTGGTTAGAAGAGTTTATTATTAATTATCCTAATACAGTAATTGTTGTTAGTCATGATAGACATTTTTTAAATAAAGTTTGTACCCATATTGTAGATATAGATTATGGTAAGATGAAGATGTATATTGGTAATTATGACTTTTGGTATGAATCTAGTGAACTTTTATTAAAACAGATGAGAGATTCTAATAAAAAGAAGGAAGAGAAGATTAAAGAACTTAAAGACTTTATCGCTAGATTTTCTGCTAATGCCTCTAAAAGTAAACAGGCAACTTCTAGGAAGAAAATGTTAGATAAAATTGAACTTGATGAGATAGTACCATCTTCTAGGAAGTATCCTTATATAGACTTTCATATTACTAAAAGTATTGGTAAAGAAGTACTTAAAGTAGAGAATTTAAGTAAAGAAATTAATGGTAAAAAACTACTTAATAAGATATCATTTACTGTTTTACGTGGTGATAAGATTGCTATTATTTCTGATAATGATTTGGCAAAAACTACTCTTTTTGAGATATTAGCAGGTAATATTAAAGATTATGAAGGAGAAGTAGTGTTTGGTAAAACAATAAGTCCTTCATATTTACCTCAAGATAATAGTAGTTATTTTGAGCAGGAAAAAAATATTTTAGATTGGTTAGGACAGTTTAAAAAGATAGATGATGTGACACATTTAAGAAGTTTTTTAGGTAGAATGTTATTTAGTGGTGAAGATGTATTTAAGAAGGTTAGTGTTTTATCTGGTGGAGAGAAGGCAAGATGTATGTTAAGTAAATTAATGTTAGAAGAACCTAATTTTCTTATATTAGATGAGCCTACTAATCATTTGGATTTAGAGAGTATTACATCTTTAAATAAAGGTTTAGAAAACTTTGAAGGGGAGTTAATTTTAACATCTAGGGACCATGAATTAAATCAGACTGTTTGTAATAGAATTATTGAAATATTAGAAGATGGATCTATTATTGATAGAAGACTTAGTTTTGATGAATATTATGAAAGAGGTTAGTTATGGATATTAAAAATATATATACTAATACTAAAGAAGAAATTATTGATTTTTTATTAAGATATTTATCTTTACATAATATTAGTTATGTAAGAGTAGATGATGAAATTCATTTTTTAGATAAAATATGTAGATTTTATGATAGTAAAGTTAATAGTTTGGATAGTGAGTTAGAAGAAGTTTTTAATAGTTTAAATGAACTAGAAATTTCTAGGAAATTATTTATTGATGATAGATTTATTGTTAGAGAAGAAAGTGTTGTTAATAAGAATTTAATACCAGGATATAATATTAATAAAAAGAAGTTACTTAAAATGCAAAATAGAAGAAATAATTTAAGACTTAATAAAAGAGTGAATTAGAATCACTCTTTTACTTTTAGATTTCCTTTATCACATCTATTTCCCCAGTAATCTAATACCTTATTATCTTTTTTAACTACTATAATTTCACAGTGATTAGGACATCCTTTACATTCAATACCACTTGTTTCAAAGTTAGAGTTTGTTATTTTAAAATTAAATTCTTTTTTTATACCTGTTTTTCTAGCTAGTATAGCACTGCCTATAGCACCCATTAAATGACCATTTTGATCTACTATAATATTTTCATGTAATAAGTCTTCAAAAGCTTTTTTAACACCAATATTTTTAGAGACTCCACCTTGAAAGATAATAGGGCCTTCTATTTTTTTTCCTTTACCAACATTATTAAGATAATTACTTGCTACACTGTAACATAATCCAGCGATAATATCATTTCTTTTATATCCCATTTGAATTTTATGAACTAAATCAGACTCGGCAAAGACTGTACATCTTGCAGCGATATTAGTAGGGTTTTTACTAGTTAAGGCTATCTTACCAAAGTCTTCAACATCAAGTCCTAATCTTTTCGCTTGACTAGATAGAAAACTTCCTGTTCCTGCAGCACAGAGGGTATTCATAGCATAGTCTGTTACTATTCCATTATCAAGTAAAATTATTTTAGAGTCTTGTCCTCCTATTTCTAGAATTGTTTTGATGTTTGGATACTTTGATAAAGTACCTATAGCATGGGCTGTTATTTCATTTTTTATAGATACTGCTCCTAACATAGTTCCAATAAGTTTTCTAGCTGAGCCTGTAGTACCAACTGATGTTACTTTTATATCTTTTGTAATTTGACTTTCTAAATCTATTAAAACCTCTTTTACGGCTTTAATAGGATTACCTTCAGTCCAAAGATAAGTAGAAGCTAGTATATTATTATCATTATCAAGTATTACTCCTTTAGTAGAAATAGATCCTATATCAATTCCTAAGCTTGCTTCCATTTTCTTCCTCCTTCTTTATTTTTAATAAATCATAGAATGCTTCAATTCTTGTATTTAATCCTTCAACTCCTGTTTGTTCATCAAAAGATAAAAATATAATAGGTATATTTAAATCTTTGGCAATTCTCATTATTATAGGCATTGCACCAATTTCAGGAGTACATCCTGTTGGTTTTATGTGAATAATACCATCATATTTGTGTTTTTTTAGATAATAGACTCTATATACATTATCAAGTCCATCTGCCCCTAATGTGTATTTACAATACTTTCTTATTTTAAATTTTATATATTTTTCAATTAATTTCTTTTGCCATAATAAATAACTTAAATTAGTAAATCTTTTTATCTCAATGTTGAAACTAGCTAGTAGTTTTTCAAGTTCATAATTAGAGAATGGTTCCATAGATGTATATAATTCTCCAATAATTCCTATTTTTATAGTATTTTTAGGTTTATTTATTTTTACTTTTCTTAATTCTTTTTTTGTTTTGTAATATAGCCTTGTTAATTTAATAATACTATTTTCTTTGTCTACCTTTTTTATAAAATCATCTTTTATTTTTTTAAAACTATTTTTATCTTTTTCAAAACCAATTCTTTTTCTTATGTAGATATCTATTTTATCTAGATAGTAAATATATAGAAGAGTACTTATTATCTCTTTTATAAGTTTTCTTCTTGAAAGATAGGGATTTAACTTTAATAAAATTTTATATAATTCAGAAAACTTAGCATGATCTTTTTCTATAACTTGATACATTGTAAAATTATATCCTAAATCTTTAAGGATAGTCTCCTGTACTTCAGCATAATATCTATATCTACATCCGCCTCCTGCTTGAAATAATACTGTCGCTCCTTTATCTAAAGCTTCTATTAAGTTACCTAAATTATATTTAAAAGGAACACAAACAGTATCAGGAGAGTTTTTAGAGCCTAAATAGATAGTCTTTTTAGTTATTTTAGGTATTTCTATTACTTTTAGATGAGTTGTATTTACTATTAGTTTTTTTATAGGATTAAAGTAATTACCTAATCTTGGAAATGCTACTAACTGCATCATAAGTGTATACCTCCTTTTAACATATCAAGAAAACTTTCTAGTCTTGTAATAATGGAAGTATTATTAGTTAAGTCTTCAAAAGTTAGAAGTAGTGCAGGATGGTTTCCTCTTTTTCTTATAATCATTTCATTAGCAAGAGAATCTGGTCCACAAGGGAATGCTGTTAAAATAATAGTACCATCTACTTTTCCTTTAAAATAATTAAAGGCTGCGATTAGTTTTTTATTCATAGTAAAATGGACTTTCTCTGATATTTTATTACAATTAAATTCTATTAATTCTCTAGGTATTTGGTAACTGTAGATAATAGAGATATTATTTTTTTCAAGATAGTTTATAATATTTTTACCGATAAGATTATCTTTTAAGATATAGGGATGTCCTAATAAAAGTATTTTTGTTTTATTACTCTTTAAGCTTTCTTTAGCTTTTTTTTCTTCACTTTTATAATAATTATTTTCAATAACTTTCGCTTTTTTGTAAGCATTAAGAGACTCTATAATACTAAAACCTAATTCTTTACCTATCTTTAAAAAGGCACTTTTTTCATTGTGATGATTTTTAATATCAATATTATAATTTAGAATCTTTATATTAGGAAAAGTATTTCTTACAATATCATATAAAGCATTAAAATTAGTACATACTTGTTCTGTTTTTACTAGAGAATAGATTCTTGGTACTAAAATATAATCACATTTATCTTTTAATTCTTCTATATGACCTAAATATATTTTTAAAGCAAGACAAGATTCGTCAATACTTTTTTCTTTACCTTGTGTTAGAGTTTTAAAAGTAGTATCATTACTTTCAATAATATTTACATCAAGTTCATTAAAGAACGCTTTCCATAAAGGAGCATAGTAGTAGTAAAGTAGTGTTTTGGGAAGGCCTATTTTCATTTGGAATCATTCCTTTCTTTATAATCTATGAAAGAAAGACTTTTTATATTTAATTTTTTTGAAATTTAGAAGAAATTAATTAATAATACTTAAATTTTAAATATTTTGTGATATAATTGTAGACGGAGGGAGAAGTTTATGAAGAAGGGAACAATTGAAAAAATTAAGAGCACTACTATAGTAGTTTTAGTTTTAATAATAGTATTTGGTGCAAGTTATTTTATATCAGAATTAAAGGAATGTAATAATAAAGATGTTAGTACTGGTACAAGTTCTACTGATACTAATAGTTCTAATGCTGCAACTTCTACAGATAGTGATATTTCAGAAGATGAACAAGGAGATTTAGATGAAATTGGTATAGATGAATATTTGGATTTATTAAAAGATGATGAAGCATCTATAATTTATGTAGCTAGACCAACGTGTCATTATTGTCAAGAGATGGAACCTATTGTTAGAAATGTAGTATATGAATATAATGTTAAAGTTAATTATTTAAATACAGATGAGTTAGATGATGAAGGTCAAGCAGATTTTATTAAGTCTAATGATTATTTTGATGAAAAGGGTGGATATGGAACACCTATGTTAATAATAGTTAAAGATAATGATTTTGTTGACGTTATAGAAGGTTTAACTGATAAAGATACTGTTGTTAATTTCTTTAAAGATAATGGTATTATTGAAGAATAGGGGCATTTATGAATAATGAAGAGATTTTAAAAGAACAATTATCTAGTTTTAAGAGAAAGTATCCTTTGACTATAGGTTGGAGATTAAAAAGACATTCTAAGATATTACTTGAACATTTACATGATGATGAAGTTATTAGATATGCTTTTTATGCTCAGAAAAATAAGAGTTCTTTAGATGTTACTAGTAGTGGGATAATTGCAGTTACTAATAAAAGATTGGTGATTGCAAGAGATAGAGTTGTAATTGGTTATTTCTTTGATAGTATTACTCCTGATTTATTTAATGATTTAAAAGTAAGAAGTGGTATTATTTGGGGTAATATTATAATAGATACAGTTAGGGAACTTGTTATACTTTCTAATATTAGTAAAAGTGCGTTGCCTGAGATAGAAGAAAAAATAACTAGTGCGATGATGGAATTAAAGGATGAGAAGTAAAGCTCATCCTTTAATAAAGTTTTTAGATATTTTCCTTATACTTCCAAGCTTGTTACGGGAGATAATAAAAAAGAACTTAGTATGAACTGATGTGAACCTCATTTAGGAGACATCATAAAAAGAACTATTCTTTTAATAAAAATCAAGGGCGAACGAAGTGAGTTCATCTAGACCCTTGATTTTTTATTATTTAATTATAATATTTATTCAAATAAAGCTTGCCTTTATTTGTTATCAATTGGAGCGGATGATAATAGGATTTTAAACCTAAAATCTAAAAAAAATATTCCTTACTCGTTAAATAGTTTATATGATAATTTTATTATTTAATTAATATTTATTAGGAAGTTTGTTAGGAAATATTTATCACGACACATTTGCAGCATTTTGACATTTTGGTGACATGAGTTGTGATATTTTCTTTTATTTGGTAAAATGTATCTAATGGAAGTAAACTTATGCTAGATGTGATTGAAGATGTTAGAAATGAATTTAAAGTTAAATTGACTGATAAAAAGTATTAGATATAGAAGAAGAAATAGAAATATGATTAAGGTAGAGAAAAAGGTTGAAAAAAGTAATCATAATAACAGGTGGAAATGATGGTTTAGGAAAAACTTTGACTGAATCATTATCAAAAGAAAATGAGATAATTATTTTGGCTACTAATGAAGAAAAACTGATAAAAGTTGCAAATAATAATTGCAATTATAAAGTTTGTGATGTAAGTAATTATTTTCAAGTAGAACAATGTATTAATGAAATTATTGAAAAATTTGGAAAAATTGATGTTTTAATTAATAATGCTGGATTATGGATTCAAGAAGAATTAGATACTAATGATAGTGATAGAATTAATGATGTTATAGATGTTAATTTGCTAGGAGTTATTAATTGTTCTAAAGCAGTTATACCAATTGTGAAGAAGAATAAAGATGCCTTAATTATTAATATTAATTCACAAGCAGGAATTAATCATAAAGCTGAAAGAGTTGTTTATAATGCTACGAAATGGGGAGTAACTGGTTTTGTAAATCTTTAGCAGATGAAGTAGCAAAATATGGAATAAGAGTTACTAATGTTATGCCTGGTATGATGAAAACTGATATGTTTAATAAAATGAATATTCAAAAAAATATGGAAAATGGTATTGATACTAAAGAAGTGGCCAGATTAATTAAATTTATAATTGATACACCTTCTGATGTTATGATTCTAGAAGTGGGTATTAAAAATATTAATAATTAAGAAGCAAAAGGAAGAGTTTTACTCTTCCTTTTGAAATTACTTCTACCAAGTGCATAAAGCACCTGCAACAATCTAAAGTAACTTAATTATACCATTTATAGTAACTAAGTCAATACTTTTTCGGATTTTTTTGCCTTTCTAATATTATTTTTTGTGTTATCAATATTTTCAAAAGCATAGTATTTTTTAATAATTTTAAGTATTGAATCATTGTCTTTTTTAGTGATTGTTGCTATTTTATTATTAACAAAATAGGGTTCTCTTATTCTATTAGAACTGATATTAATCAAATTTTCAATTCTAGCTGTTCCTAGAGTATCATCTTCCATATCATAGTGAAAATAATAATTGTCGCTTTTTCTTTTAGATGTAAGAGGTATGACAGTCCACATTTGTTTATTAGAAGAACTTCGCCATAGTATTGCAGGTCTTAATTTTCTAAGTTCATTTCCTATATTGTAACCTAAATCTACCCAACATATAGCACCAATTTTAAGATTGAAATTTTGACTTTTTTTATTCATTAAAATTAACTTATCTTTACACCACTTGTTATAAGATATGCCATCAGGTGTATTATCGGTATTATTTTTTATATAGTCACAGAAATTAGTTTTGCTTTTTAATAAAATATCGTTAAATTCATTATCTTTGATTTTTAATGGTTTGCCTTTAATATAAATGCATTTTTTAATATGACTTCTATTATAATCACTAATTTCATCTAATATTATATATTTATTTATTGAATTTATTAATATGCTATTTTTGACATTGTAATTATATACTGGAACTCCGACATAATGATTTTTTGATATATCATAAAGTATTAAAACCCATTGAGTATTGTTATTAGTATTTACTTCGTAAACTTGTTTCCAATTTATTGTAAGCATAAAGTCACCAACTTTCTTGTTTAATATTATACTATTATATTTTAAAATTAATAGCCAATGTTTATAATTTTTTATTAATTTTCGCTATGTTGTAGAATTTGAGGGATGGTAGTTATAATTTTCATAGACATCATAGAAATCTAATATACTGTGATTGTCGCAAACA
Source organism: uncultured Bacilli bacterium (assembly GCA_944363755.1). GTDB lineage: Bacteria > Bacillota_I > Bacilli_A > RF39 > UBA660 > Onthousia. The sequence goes on along the minus strand of CALVVC010000033.1, from coordinate 1,627 downwards.
TTATCAAATTTAATGTCTGTTTGTTTTGTTATAGTACATTTTTGAAAATAGTTAGCTTGATCTAAATAATCAACACTATAATTTAGGTATTTTAAATAAACAAACCAATCTAAATATTCTTGTAGGTGTTTAGTAGAAATGCCATGAAAAGAACTAAGAAAAGAAGTGAGTTCAGAATGTATTGAGTTTATATTTGCAAGATTGTTTCTTTCGTAATCAACATATGTATCAGATTTTACTTGTTTAAGATTCCAGTTATTTTCTTTAGCGATACTTTCATAAGAACTTTTACAATCGGTAGTAACTTTTTTTGGATTAACAATTTTAGGTGCAATAGTCTTTTTAATCATGTCAGAGGTAACAGGGCCTGTACTAGCAAGCTCTAGAAAAAGATTATCACATTCATCAATTCCTGAAGTAACACAAGCTTTATGTTTACTTATTCCCCTTTTACTAGAACCACCGCTTTTTCTTTTTTTAGAAGCACGTGGCATATTTTCTTTCTTTGTTCCTTTTAAATTAATAGATAAATAGTACTCATCTAATTCCATGTCACCCTCTAATTTAGCATTAGTTCTAATGAATTTTAAACAGTTTATTAATTTAAATCTCAGAGTAAAAGCAGTTTTGGTACTAACTCCAATTCTTTTTGCACTTTTTCTGATTGTATGTTTATCAACTAAACATTGATAAGATTCTTCTATTTGACCATATGTTAACCTTGTATGATGAAATGGTGTATTAGTTAAAGCATTAAACTTTTTACTACAATCTTTACATTTGAATTTTTTGTCTGCCTTTGTAAGTACCATCTTTAACAATGTTAGTACTTTTGCATTTTGGACAGCAGATATTTTGTCTTTCATTACCTATAACTTCATTAATAATACTTTTACTATTTTCTTGCATATCTAATAATTTTTGTAATTTTTTAATAATAGTACGTAATTCATTTGGCAATAAATTATCAATTTCTAATATCATAAAAAAACCTAAAAAAATATCTTTGATTGGCCAGCCTAAAATTTCATTTGTCGAGAATGAATTTAGATTGACTGGCCAATCAAAGATATTCCTTTCTAAATCCATTCTCGACACTACTATTATATCACTATCCCTCAAATTCTACAACATAGCGATAAATTTTAAAAATCCAATCTGTTCATTAACAATAAATTCAGGAACAGGATCTAACTTGCCACACTTCTTACATTTAAAAATGTATATTTTTCATCTTTACCAAAATAATTTTTGGCACTATTTAATAATCTTTCTATTTCTTGGTTTTCATTTTAATAATCCTTTCTTAAGTGTAGATGTATCTATATTAACTAATTCATTATTTTCATTCATGTAATAAAGTTTCGTCTTTAACACTTATTGATGTTAGTATCAGTAAGATACTTCATAATAGACTTGTACATTTTGTAATGTTTCATTTTCTCACCAACCTTTCTTTTAAGAGTAGGTTGATTTTTTATACAACAAAAAAATCAATCCTTTTGAGATTGATTTCTATTTAATGTCCGAATAGTTCGAACAGAATTATCTAATGGAGCGGATGAGGAGAATCGAACTCCCGTAGTCAGCTTGGAAGGCTGAGGTTCTACCATTAAACTACATCCGC
>CALVVC010000032.1 GCA_944363755.1 uncultured Bacilli bacterium | reverse complement strand
TCTTGTTCAGGATAGTCAAGCTTCCAAACATCTTTCTCATCCCAGTCAAAATCAAAACCATATTCTAAAACACTTTGGGGAATTTCTTTATTCATTATTTTCACTCTCTAAAGTCTTTAAATAATCTAAGAACTCACAAGGAGGAACTTGCTCAAAATATAACTCTTTACCTGTAATAGGATGAATAAATCTAATACTTTTAGAGTGTAACATTTGTCCAAACTCTGTTACATTTTTATGATTACCATATAAAGGGTCATTAGAAACTGGATGTTTAATGTAGTTAAGATGTACTCTTATTTGATGAGTTCTACCAGTCTCTAAGATACATTCTATTAAAGTATTATTTTTAAATCTTTTTAAAACTCTAAAATTAGTTATGGCTTCTTTACTATTATTGGATGTTACAGCCATCTTTTGTCTATTAAATTCATCCCTTCCAATAGGAGCATCAATTGTTCCTGTATCATGTAAAATAACGCCATCTACAATTGCAAGATAATGTCTTTCTATCTTTTTATTTTTTATCATATCACTTAAAAGTTCCATAGTCTTAGCATCTTTAGCAACTACCATTAAACCACTTGTATCTTTATCAAGACGATGAACAATACCTGGTCTAAAGGTACCATCGCTACTTACTTTAGAGTGGTAAATAAGGGCATTAACTAATGTATCAGTAACATGACCTGGAGCAGGATGAACTACAAGGCCACTTTCTTTATTAATAATCATTAAGTATTCATCTTCGTAAATAATATCTAAAGGAATATTAGCAGGCTGTAAGTCATCTAAATTAATTTCATCATCAACACTTACTTCAATAATATCCCCTAGCTTTACTTTATAACTAGCATTTTTCTCTTTACCATTAACAAGGACTTTATTATCGCTTATTAGTTTAGATACTCTACTTCTAGATAAATCACTGTTACTTGCAATATAACTATCAAGTCTACTTCCTTCACTATTTACTTCTAACTTCATCTTTTTTACCTCTTTCCTTTAAAACTTCTTTTATTATAACAATAATTATCCCTACTACTATTAATATATCTGCAAAGTTAAAGATAGGATAGTTGTATCCAAGTAATTTAAATGATAAATAATCAACTACATAACCATCTATTAATCTATCTATAAAATTACCTAATAGTCCTGCTAATAATAGAGAATAACCTATAGAAAGTATTCTATCATTTAAGTTATTCTTTAACTCATAGATTATAAAGAATAAACAAATTATTGCAATAATTATTAATATATAAATATTACCTCTAAATAAAGAAAAAGCAGCGCCATCATTTAAAACATAGGTTAAGGAAAAGAAGTTATCTATAATATTAATAGATGTTAAATAATTACTAACTATATATTTTAAAACTAAATCTAAGCTTAATAAAAAACTAATTAAAAAGCATACTAATATAATATTACTCTTCTTCATTTTCTCTCCTTATATATTCTACTTTACTAACTATTAATTGTAACTCATTAAATCTTTTTTCTACTGTCCCTGTAAATATACAAATATCTCCTTTTTTAATATCTATATTATTTTTATATACTCTAGGAAAAAAGATAAAATCAATACTTCCTGTTTCATCACTACTAGTTACAAAAGCCATATCTTCATTTTTCTTAGTCTTAATCGCTTTAACTTTATCTACCATTATCATAACATTAACTATTCTATTAAAATAATTACTTAAATTATTAATACTAACAATATTTTGATATTTACTTTTATAAGAAGTTACAGGATGATTACTAATATAAAAACCAAAGCACTCTATCTCTTGTTCTAATAAAACACTATCTTGATATTCATTAGTAATAATAAGTTCTGGTTTTAATACTAAAGACTCGTCTAAATCTATAGTTAAACTTCCATAATTAACTAGACTGTCTAAATTAGTAATAAGAGTTTTTTTATTAAAACCAAAATTTCTAAAAGTATCAGCATTAATTAAACTTTCTAATTGTTTTTTAGTAACTCCCCCTCTAACTAACTTAGAGAAAGCATCATATATATCAGTAAATTTTCTATCTCTTGCTTTTATTACTAAACTAGAGACACTTGTTCCTACACCTTTAATAGTAGAAAATGGGAAGACTATGTTATTATCATCTATAACAAATTTATTAGTACTTTTATTAATATCAGGTTTTAATACTTTTAAGTTATGGCTTCTAACTTCTCTTATATATTCTTGCATTTTAGATGATGCTCCTATTACATTATTAAGTAAATTAGCATAAAACTCTAACTTATAATGTACTTTTAAATAAGCCATTTTATAAGCGACTAGTGAGTAGGCAACAGCATGGGATTTATTAAAACCATAACCTGCAAACTTCATAATACTTGCAAATATTGTTTTTGAAGTAACTTCATCATGTCCTAATCTTTTCGCTTTACTTATGAATTTGCTTTCTTCATTCTTTAAAACATCTACTTTTTTCTTACTAATCGCTCTTCTTAGTATATCTGCTTCTCCTAGACTATAACCTGCATAAATATGTGCTACTTGCATTATTTGTTCTTGATATATCATAATACCATATGTTTCTTTTAAGATAGGCTCTAATACTTTATCTTGATAAATAACTTTTTCGCGTCCTTCACGTCTTGCAATATATAAATCAATATTTTCAGCAGGACCAGGTCTAAATAAGGCAATTGCAGCGATTAAATCATCAAAACTACTAGGTTTAAGTTTTCTAAGAAAACCTCTCATGCCATTAGATTCAAATTGAAAAATACCACTCGTATCGCTTCTTGTAAATAAATCATAAGTTTCTTTATTATCTAAAGGAATTGTATTAAAATCTATTTTTATCCCTTTTGTTTTATAAATCATATCTATTACATTCATAATAATAGTAAGATTCCTAATTCCTAAAAAATCCATCTTTAATAGGCCTAACTCTTCTAAGTAATTCATAGAATAACCAGTTAAATACATATCATCACTTTTAGTTAGAGGTATTACTTCATCCAAGTCTTTCTTACACATAACAATACCCGCTGCGTGTGTTCCAATTTGTCTTGGGAATCCTTCAATAATAGATGCTATTTTATAGACTTTAGATAATAGTTCATCACTATTAATATATTCTCTAAACTCTTTATTTTCTTTATAAAAATCAATTAACTTCTTATTGGACATAACAGGTATAAAAGATGTTAATTTATCTACTTTATATAAAGGTACACTAAATACACGAGAAATGTCTCTTAATACTTGTTTAGCAGCAAGAGTTCCAAAAGTTACTATTCCAGATACCTTTTTTTTACCATATTTATCCGTAACATAATTAATAATATCATCTCTATAAATATCAGGTATATCTGTATCTATATCAGGCATAGTTTTGCGTTCTGGATTTAAGAATCTTTCAAATAATAAATTATATTTTAAGGGATCAATTTCTGTAATACCAAGTGAGTATGCTACTAAAGACCCAGCAGCACTACCTCTACCAGGTCCTACTAAGATGCCTTTCTTTTTAGCATATCTAATAAAATCATAAACAACAAGAAAGTAGTTAGCAAAACCCATATGATTAATTATATTAAGTTCATAGTTTAATCTATTAAGATAATCTTTAGGAACATTATTATTAAGTCTTTTAGCAAGACCTATTCTTGATAAAGATACTAAATAAATAGATGAATCTACTCCTTTAGGAGTCTCATATATAGGTAGTAATAAACTTGACTTAGGAAATTCTAAATTACAAAGATCTACTATCTTTAAAGTATTAAGCAGTCCTATATTACTATATGTATTAATAACATCATTAACATCTAATTCTTTATTTAGAGTATCATAAGTAATATTATCGTTTATAGTCTTACCATCTCTAATTAAATAAAGATATTTTAAGTAATTACTATACTCCCTACTCTTATATAAGCAAGGCTTTAAATAAACTATATCTTTAGTAATAACTAAGGCTTCACTTTCTTCTTTTTTATTACTAAAGCCAAGATAAATATCATTGATTTTATCTTTATATTCTTTATAAAATTCTAAACTAGAAAAGGGTATTAAAAAGAAAAGATTATCTTTATAGTTAATAATATCGTCTATTGTAATACTATTATCATTTATCTTAGTACATATTTTTATTAAGTTAAGATATCCTTGATAATTTTTTATATATAAAAGTACTTTATAATTATTAATAGAAACCTCTAGTCCAATTACAGGTTTTAGTTTCTTGATATTACACTTTTTAATGAACTCCATTACTCCATACATATTATCATCACAAAGAATGGCACTAGTTTTATTATTTTTAATATTATAGTCTATAATATCATCTATCGTTAAAAGACTTGATAAAAGAGAGTAATTACTCTTAACATATAACATATTGTACATAACAATCACTCTCCTTTCTTCTTTTATAGCATACGGATGTATGTAGAGTCAATATTTTTATACGATTTTATTTGACTTTATAACATAAATATGATAAAGTTATAAAGCAGAAACGTTTAGTAAAGGAGGAATTATTATGGCAAAGAAAGTTACTAGCAAAAAGCCTTTAACTGGAAATAGTAGATCACACGCTTTAAATGCTACTAAAAGACAACAAAAACCAAATTTACAAGTAATAAGACTTGAAGATGGAACAAAAATTAGAATGAGTGCAAGAGAAATTAGAAGTTTAAGAAAACAAGAAAAAGCTGCTTAGTAAAAAGATAGGTTATGTGCCTATCTTTTTTTACATATATTATAACTTTCATTCATACCATTTTTTATTTCTTCATAACTTAGTCCTTCAGTTTCTTTTAAAAACTCATCTAAATCAAATGATTTATTATAATCATTTGACTCGTTTGGAATAGGAGGTTTAGTTTGAATGATTGTAAATGGTTGTTTTCTTACAATATTATAACTAATTATTCCACATCTAGCATCTGCTAAGCGTTGTGTTGTATCATAACTAAAGTGAAAATTCATTTTACTCATTAATTGCTCCTTTCTTACTGCGTGCTGATATAATATCATATCACTTCCATTTTGTCAAACATTTTTTTGAGCAAAATTAAGAGTATTATCTTTCTAAATAGTCGGCTCCTTTAAAAGAATCCCCTTCTGGTTCTTCTTTTAGTAAATCATTAAAATTTTGTTGTCTTAAGACTTCATATATAACAATCGCTACACTATTAGAGACATTTAAAGCTCTAATATTAGAAGTCATTGGTATTCTAAGACAATGAGATAAATCATCTTTTAATATCTCTTTAGGAATACCAGTAGACTCTTTACCGAAAATAAAATATAAATTTAAATTATCTTTATTACTATAATCAAAACTAGTATGAGGTTTCCTTCCATATCGTGTTAAATAATAATAAACACCTTTATTTTTAGACTTAAAATCATCCCAGTTTTCATAGACCTTGTAATCTAGTTTTTCTATATAGTTAACAGCACTTCTTTTCATATGTTTATCATCTAAAGAAAATCCTAAAGGTTTAATTAAATGTAACTTTGTATTAGTACCAACACAAGTTCTCATAATATTACCAGTATTTTGGGGTATTTCAGGCTCAAATAATACTATATTATTCATATCTATCCTCCTAAACTAAAACAAGACTTATTGTCCTGCTTTATCATTGATATCAAAAAAGTTTAAAGCTTCATCCCTAGTTAATAATGCTCCATTAAGTCCATCTTCTATCGCTTGAATCTTTCCTTCTGTAAACTTAATTAAACAAGGGATTCTTTCTATACTAAAATCTTGACCATATTTATCTAATAAATTTTGTATAAAGGACTTTTTATTATCTACATCTTCTAAATTAACATATACTATATCTTCATAATTATTCTTCTCTAAAGGTGACTTTATTGTCTCTTCAAACTCTCTACATTCATCATCACTTGCAGTACATAAATATAAAATTGGGGAAGGATTTTCTGTCAAATAATGTTCAACCTCATTAGGATTAATCTCTGAAATAATATTTTCTAAAACTGGTATTTCCTTTTGATAATTCTTATAGGTATTATAAAGACTTGCTAAATATAAAACTATAGCAATTACAACTATATATATAACTACTAAAACTATATAATTTTGTTTTTGATTCTTTTTACTTTTCATTATCATCACCTCTAACTTAAATTAATTGTAACACAATCTTAAAAAAATGAAAACAACAGTTTTTGGTTTTTTAGGCAAAAAAACTTATCTATTTTACTATTAGACATAAACTACAAATAAAGGAGGAAAGGTTATGTATAATAGATTTAATTACCAAAATAATAATAGAAGTGGCTTCATTCCTTTAATTGTTGGTGGTGTTATAGGATATGGATTAGGTAGTTATAATAGACCTAACTTCTATTATCCAATATATCCATTCTATCCTATGTATCCAATGTATCCATTTTATAGAAGATAAGGCTTATTTGCCTTATTTTCATTTAAAAAGTCCTATGGACTATTTTATTTCAGTTATTTCAACATCATAACTTCCATTAGGACTTTCTACAGTAATAATATCTCCTACTTTATGATTAAGTAAAGCTTTAGCGATAGGACTTTCATTAGAAATCCTTCCTTCAAAAGGATCTGCTTCTTGACTTCCTACTATTTTATATTCATCAGTATCATCAGGATCATCTGCATACTTAATAGAAACAGTGCTACCAAGGCCTACTACATCTTTTGGAATATCTTTAATAATTTCTACATTTTCAAGCATTTTCTCAATAGTTTTAATTCTACCTTCTATTTGTGCTTGTTCATTTTTAGCAGCATCATAGTCAGCATTTTCAGATAAATCTCCTAAACTACGAGCTTCTTTAATAGCCTGTATATTAGCAGGTCTTTTCTCATTTATTAATTCACTTAACTCATTTTTTAAATCATTAAGTCCATCTTCTGTTAAATAAACTACTTTTTTGTTTCCCATTATAATCACCTCAAAAATATTAATATAGGTTAGGAGTCCCTAACCATAATACGAGTAAAATTTTAGCATATTTTTTTAAAAAATTCAAGCTTTTTTTACAATTTGTATTCTAAATATAATATGCTTAATATGATAGTTTGATACTAGGAATTAACAATCCACTTTACTATTATGTTTTTTATAGTAAAATATTCATCTTTTTCAAATTGCATATTACAAATACAATACTTTTTATTAGCAATATGAGAACAAAAAATACACTCATCTAAATTAAAACAATCTTGAATAAATATAGAATTACTAATCTTATTAGAACAAATAACACTATAAGAGTTACTACAATTACTAGAATCATCTACTCTAATTGAAAAAGTACAACTACCACTTCTTTGTGATGCTAGTAAGTATTCACTTTTAGTGCAACCATCACAAAACACTATGTTTTTTGAATTAGAACAATTAGAAGAATTATAAACATAACTAGAGTCATAAATAGTATCACTTTTAGATACATAAGTAGAGTTATAACATCTATTAGTAGTTATAGAATTAATATTTTCCCATGTCATTATAATTTCATCTAAACTTTTAAAATCTTTTTTTTCTAACATAAAACCTTTTGTACTATCTAACTTTTCCATATTATCTTTAGTAATAAAAACTTTAGCATTATCAAAATCTGTATAAGTTTCTTCGTTAGTTATATAATCATATACTTTACGAGGAAGTTTTATATCAAAAGCATACTTATTTAAGATTTCTTCTAAGGTATTAGTATTATTAACTAAAAACACAGCCTTAAAAATCTTATCTATTATTATTAAAGCATCTTTATCACTCATATTTATCACCATGTCTTTTCCTACTATTAGATAAAGTTACTAATATATCTTTTAATTTTTTATCTGTATAATTAGATAAATTTAACTTTACATTATTTGATATATCTTTTATTTTAGTAAATATCTTAACTTTATCTCTAAGTAAAGGGACTGCTTCAAAGTCAGTAGTCTTAGCTTTAAATACTGGTAAAACTTTTTCATCTTTACTAACTCTTACTACTACTTCTCTATTATTTAAGTTTGTAAATAAATTTATTTTATCATCATCAACTACATTTCTTGCAAACTTAACTTCTAAAACATCTTTTAAAATAATAGCATCACTTCTTGATAATCTAAAAGAATAATAATTTATAACATTAGCGAAAATAGATTGTTGTAATTTTTTACTAATTTGTCCAAAATACTGTTCAGCAAGGACTAGAGAAATACCAAACTTTCTAGATTCTGATAAAAGTCTTTCCATAATAGGATTTTCAAGTAAGGATACTTCATCGACAACTAAAAGTAATTTTTTATTTAATTTATCTTCTATCGCTGATTCTAATATTTCTTCCATTACTAAAGAAGAGATAGTTTTAACAATCTTATCACCTAAAGCACTTCTATCTAATGAAAATATTGTTAAATCACTTTTATCAATTGCATCAATTACACTTTCATCAAACTTATCAAAAGTAGAAAATACTAACATTTCATCAATAAAACTTATTATTGGTGAAATACTCTCATTATAATAATTAGTCTTTAAATCATTAAATTCTGTTAAGAAAAATGATATAACTGTATCATTTAAATAAGGTGTTAATTCTCTTACTAAATTATTTCTATATTCTAAATCTAATAAAACTTTTCTAATATTAGAAAAAGAAAAATCTTGTTTAGTTAATAATAAATAAATAGTATAGCGTAAAACTCTTTCTAGTTTTAAATTATACCCATCTTTCATTAAATTTTTAAATACTGATAACATTAATTCATTTTTTATTACAATATTAGTACTATTTGATGTAAATAAATCAACTTTATCATTTAAAAAGTCAATAACTCTTGTCTTACTTAAACCTCCTATATCTTTTTCTATTGAAGCATGGGGATCTATTATAACAACTTTATAATCATCAGTATTTAGTGTTATATTCTTTACTAAAAGGCTTATAAGTTTAGATTTACCACTACCACTACTTCCTATTATTAAAGAATGTTTAAAAAAGTCATAATCTTTATAATTTAAATACATCTCTTTTCCTAAATAAGGAAAAGAATCTACACAAAATATTCCTTTATTATCATTTGTTAAAAGTGGTAATATTTTTTCTAAATTTAGATATTTATTTTTCTTTTCATAAGAAAATCTTTTATTATTACTAAAATCAATACTAAGTAAATAAGTAGGACTAGCCATCAAAAATCTTCTTCTAATATAATTATTATTATTATTATTAAAGAACATATAAGTCTTAAATAATCTTTTATTAAATAAAGGTGTTACATTAATAATAATATATCTTAGTTCCCTATTATGTTTTAATTTACTAATATCAAAAAGTTCTACAGCATTTTTATCTATATCTAAAACTAAAGGTTTTGCTTTTTCATAATCTATTACTATATTGATATCTTCTTCTTTTATTAAAAAATCATCTATAGAATTTATTGTTGGTGCAACTTTATATTTAGTAACTAAATAATATTTTATTTTATTATTAAATATCTCTACAACTATTTTAAAATTTCTAAAATAGCCATTATATTTACATACATAATTTATTAAATTTAGCCAAGATTCTTTAGAAACATTATCTTTATTTAAATATATAGATTGTACTACCATATTAAACTCCCCTTTAGTGAAGTTTAACATAAACTTAAAGAAAAAAACTGACATTTATATTTCATATTTTGTCAGTTTTTATGAGAAATAAATCTTACTATTCACGATGATATTCTTAAAAGAATATAACCTTAAAAAGTTTACTTAAATGTCTAATTCCAGATATGGAGTTAAATTTCTTTATTATTTAGAGATTAAAGTAATAATAATGAGCAATTTTCACAAATTACTTTTGAATTAATCTTCTATCGGTATTAAAAACTCTGTTATATTGTCATGATAATACTCAAGTTCTGGTAGTGGTCTAATGTTATATTGTAAATTTAAAAACATAGTTTTATAAAATTTTTGACTTACTCTTCTAATTTCAGATGCTTTTTGAGAATTAATAATAAATACAATCCATTTACTCTTAGGAATAACATATTTTGATAATAAAGATAATTTCTCTTTATATAGACACCAATACTCATAATTATCACTATTATATCTATCTTCATAAGTAATCATACCATAATCAGGGTGTTTCTTAAATTTTTCTACACATTCATCAAAAAAATTAGGAGCATCATCTTTAATTGTATCATTCGTTGTCTTTATTCCAACACCATATAAAGTAAATTCATCTAAAGATACAATATTATAAGTTAATTCTTC
>CALVVC010000031.1 GCA_944363755.1 uncultured Bacilli bacterium | reverse complement strand
TGGAATGTTCTTTATGAAAGAGGTCTTTTAGATTTAGATAAAACTATACTTGAGTGGAATTCTTGGTTAGGACATAGCTCGCATGGTAAATGTTATAAGTTACAAATGGATATTTACAATAGTATTATCTTTAAACAATATTTAAAGAAACCTTATGTAGAAACTTATGGAAGAGTTTAAATTGTTGTGATATAATTAATTAAAGAGTAATAGGGGAGATTTAGGGAGGATATATTATGAGTAAACTAAAAATTGATATTTTACCAAATTATTTTTTGAAAAAGAATGGAACTTTTGCTAAGGATAGTGCTATTAAACTATCTGGGAAAATTGCTGGGGTTTGCTATGATAAGGAAGGATTTTTTCATCTTTTGAATGAAGATGAAAAAAAGACAATGAGACGAGTTAATATGACTCTTAATAATGGTCATCATAGTGTTTATGATCATATTACAATTAATTTTAATATGCAAAATATTCCTAAAATATTAGCGATGGTTATTAATAATGAACATCAATATACTACCAGTGAAAAATCTGCTAGATATACTCCTGTAGTTAGAACAGATGATGCGATAACTTTAAGGGAAGAAGAACTTTATAATAAGTGGATAGAAATATTTAAAGTGAAAATTAAAGAGCAGTATGAGGATGTTTTTAATGATTCAAAGATAACTAAACTCGCTCAAGAGAATGCAAGATACTTAGTTTCTGTATTTATGCCTACACAAATGATTTATTCTACTTCTTTTAGACAGATTAATTATATCGCATCTTTTATGAAAAATTATATAGATAAAGCAGATAAGAATGATTATTTTCAAAATAGTTTAGCTAGTAAAATGCAAGACTTTTATGATGAATTAGGAAATTTAAATGTATTAGAAGAAGGATTGTTAAAAAATGATAAAGCTCGGTCATTATCTTTATTTGGAAATGATTTAGAGTCTAAAGAAATATATTTTGGGGATGTATATTCAACTGTTTATAATGCTTCTTTTGCAGAACTTGCTCAGGCACAACGACATAGAACACTTGATTATCAGATGGAGAGATTAGAACAAAAAGATTATTTTGTTCCACCTATTATTAGTGATGATAAGGATTTAACTGTAGAGTGGCTTAATGATATAAAAAGTGTTTCTGATATTGTTCCACAAGGGGAGCTTGTTAGAATTAGTGAAGAAGGTAAATATGAAGATTTTATTTTAAAATGTAAAGAAAGACTTTGTTCTGCTGCTCAACTTGAGATTATGAGACAAACTAGAGATACTTTACTTGATTATAAAAAAGCTTTAGAAGAAAAAAATCATCCTTTAGCATCAGATATCATAAAATATTCTAAAGGTGCTAGGTGTACCTTTCCTGATTATACTTGTGCTTCTGATTGTGATTTTAAAGAAGGTAAATCCTTGATTAGAAAAATTTGAGAAAATTATTGACATTAGCCTTAGTATGATGTTATATTATGTATGCTGATTTAAATTTAGTTTTGCCATGGGCAAAATTTTATTTAAAAGTTAAAATGATACACCTGGATATGTGTAAAGAAAGGAGTTAATGATTACAATGCCTACAGTAAATCAATTAGTTCGTAAAGGTAGAGGAAGTAAGACTCGTAAGAGTAAAGCTCCAGTGCTTTTAGTAGGAGTTAATTCAATTAGAAAAAAACAAACAAATAATCCATCTCCTCAAAAACGTGGAGTTTGTACTCGTGTTGGTACTAAGACACCTAAGAAACCAAACTCAGCTTTGCGTAAGTATGCTCGTGTTAGATTAAGTAATGGTAAGGAAGTAGATACATACATTCCTGGTATTGGACATAATTTACAAGAGCATAGTGTTGTATTAGTTCGTGGTGGACGTGTTAAGGACTTAATCGGAGTTCGTTATCATATTATTCGTGGCGCACTAGATACAGCAGGAGTTAAAGATAGACAACAAGGTCGTAGTAAATATGGGGCTAAAAAGCCTAAGAAATAATATTTAGAATTGGAAGGAGGATAAATTATGCGTAAAAGACGTGCTGTTAAAAGAGATATTTTACCAGATCCTATATATAAGTCTAAGACTGTTGCTAAACTTATTAATACAGTTATGCTTGATGGTAAAAAAGGTGTTGCACAAACTATCGTTTATGATGCCTTTAATATCGTTAAAGATAAAACTGGTAAAGATGCAATAGATGCTTTTAATGAAGCGATGGAAAATATTAAGCCTCTTTTAGAAGTTAAATCTAGAAGAGTAGGTGGTGCTAATTATCAAGTTCCTCAAGAAGTTACTCCAGCAAGAGCTGAAGCTTTGGCTTTGCGTTGGTTAGTTGGTTTTTCTAGAAAACGTGGAGGACGTGGAATGGCTGATAATTTAGCTAATGAAATTATAGATGCATCTAATGGAAGCGGTGCTGCTGTTAAAAAACGTGAAGATACCCACAGAATGGCTGAAGCTAATAAGGCTTATGCTCATTATCGTTGGTAGGAAGGAGATATTATGGCAAGAGATACGTCATTAGAAAAAACAAGAAACTTTGGAATTATGGCTCATATCGATGCTGGTAAGACTACATGTACTGAACGTATTTTATATCATGGTGGTAATATCCATAAAATTGGTGAAACTCATGATGGTGCTAGTCAAATGGACTGGATGGAACAAGAAAAAGAACGTGGTATTACAATAACTAGTGCTGCTACTACTGTTCATTGGAAAGGGTATCGTTTCAATATAATAGATACTCCAGGACACGTAGACTTTACTATCGAAGTTAGTCGTAGTTTAAGAGTTTTGGATGGTTCAGTAGCTTTGCTTGATGCTCAAGCTGGTGTTGAACCACAAATGGAAACAGTTTGGAGACAAGCTGATGAATTTATGGTTCCTAGAATTATTTTTGCAAATAAGATGGATAAGATGGGAGCTAACTTTGAATATAGTTTGAAAACTATTAAAGATCGTTTAGGAGTTAATGCTAAACCTATTGAATGGCCAATTGGTGCTGAAGAAACTTTCCATGGAGTTATTGATTTAGTTACTATGAAAGCTTATCTTTATGATGGTGGGGAAGCTGAGGATGCTAAAGAAGTAGAAATACCAGAAGATTTAGCTGATATAGCTTTAGAAAAACGTGCTGACTTAATTGATTCAGTAGCTGAATTTGATGATGAAATGATGGAAGTTTATCTTGAAGGTGGAGAAGTAACTGTAGAGATGATTAAGCGTGCTATAAGAAAGGGATGTCTTGAAGCTAAGTTCTTCCCAGTTATGTGTGGTACTGCTTTAGGTAATATGGGTATTAAACCATTACTTGATGCTGTTATTGATTATTTACCTAGTCCAATTGATACACCTGCTATTAAGGGTCATAATCTAAAAGGAGAAGAAGAAAAACGTCATCCAAGTGATAGTGAACCATTTAGTGCATTAGCATTTAAGGTTATGACTGATCCTTTTGTTGGACGTTTAACATTCTTTAGAGTTTATTCAGGACATTTATCTAGTGGTAGTTATGTACTTAACTCTACAAAAGATTCTAAAGAAAGAATTGGACGTATATTACAAATGCATGCTAATAATCGTAAGGAGATTAGTGATGTATATACTGGTGATATAGCTGCTGCTGTTGGACTTAAGAATACTACTACTGGTGATACATTATGTGATGAGAAGAAACCTATTATCTTAGAGAAACTTATTGTTCCTGAGCCAGTTATTCAACTTGCTGTTGAACCTAAGAGTAAGGCTGATCAAGATAAGATGGCACTTGCATTACAAAAACTTGCTGAAGAAGATCCAACATTTAAAGTTCATACTGATCATGAAACAGGTCAAACTGTTATTGCTGGTATGGGTGAGTTACATCTTGATGTATTAGTTGATAGAATGAAACGTGAGTTCCATGTTGAAGCGAATGTTGGTGCTCCACAAGTTGCTTATCGTGAAACTATTAAACAAGCTGCTGATTGTGAAGGTAAGTACATTAAACAATCTGGTGGTCGTGGACAATATGGTCATGTATGGGTTAAGTTTGAACCAAATCCTGATAAAGGTTATGAATTTGTTGATCAAATCGTAGGTGGTGTTGTTCCTCGTGAATACATTCCTGTTGTAGATAAGGGATTACAAGAAGCAATGCAAACTGGAATTCTTGCAGGATACCCTATGATTGATATTAAAGCAACATTATTTGATGGTTCATACCATGATGTTGACTCTAGTGAAATGGCATTTAAAATCGCTGCTTCTATGGCTTTAAAAGAAGCTAAGAATAAATGTCAAGCAGTACTTCTTGAACCAATCATGAAAGTTGATGTTACTACACCTGATGAATACTTCGGTAACGTTATGGGAGACTTAACTAGTCGTCGTGGTCGTCCACTTGGACAAGAGTCACTTGGAAATGTGGTTAAATTATCAGCAATGGTTCCACTTTCTGAGATGTTTGGATATGCTACTAACTTACGTAGTAATACTCAAGGTAGAGGAAACTTTGTTATGACATTTGATCATTATGAAGAAGTTCCTAAAAATATTGCTGAAGATATTATTAAAAAGAGTGGAAATTAATAAAACTCTATAAAATTAGTTCTAAACAGTTGCAAATTTGCTAATTGTTAGATAAAATATATAATGAAATTAAAAGAGGAGGAAAAAAATATGGCAAAACAAAAATTTGATCGTTCAAAACCACATGTTAACATTGGTACAATTGGACACGTAGATCATGGTAAAACTACATTAACTGCAGCTATTACTAAATGTTTACATGATAAAAACCCTGCATGGGCTGATTTTACAGATTATGCAAACATTGATAAAGCTCCAGAAGAAAGAGAACGTGGTATTACTATTAATACTGCACACGTAGAATACCAAACTGAAAAACGTCATTATGCTCACGTTGACTGCCCAGGACATGCTGACTATGTTAAAAACATGATTACTGGTGCTGCTCAAATGGATGGTGCAATTCTTGTAATTGCTGCTACAGATGGAGCTATGGCTCAAACTCGTGAACACATCCTATTATCACGTCAAGTTGGAGTACCTCGTATGGTTGTATTCTTAAACAAATGTGATATGGTTGATGATGATGAGTTAATCGATTTAGTTGAAATGGAAGTTCGTGACTTATTAAATGAATATGGTTACGAAGGAGATGAAACTCCAGTTATTAAGGGTTCTGCTCTTAAAGCTCTTGAAGGAGATCCTAAGTATGTTCAAGCTATCTATGATTTAATGGATGCTGTTGATGAATGGATTCCAACTCCTGAACGTGATACTGATAAACCATTCTTAATGAGTATTGAAGATGTATTCACTATCACAGGTCGTGGTACAGTTGTTACTGGACGTGTTGAACGTGGACAATTAAAACTTAATGATGAAGTTGAAATTGTTGGTATCCGTGATACTCAAAAGACAGTTGTTACTGGTATCGAAATGTTTAGAAAACAACTAGATTATGCAGAAGCTGGAGATAATGCAGGTGTTTTACTTCGTGGTATCTCTCGTGAACAAGTTGAACGTGGACAAGTTCTTGCTAAACCTGGTAGTGTTAAACCTCACAGTAAATTTAAAGCTGAAGTTTACGTACTAAGTAAAGAAGAAGGTGGACGTCATACTCCATTCTTCAGTAACTATCGTCCACAATTCTATTTCAGAACTACTGATGTTACTGGTGTAATTACTTTACCTGAAGGTGTAGAAATGGTTATGCCTGGTGATAACGTAACAATGGAAGTTGAATTAATTCACCCAATTGCTATTGAAAAAGGTACTAAGTTCTCTATCCGTGAAGGTGGACGTACTGTTGGTGCTGGTGTTGTTTCTGAAATCGAAGGATAATAGAAGCTTATTAAGAAGCCTTAGGGCTTCTTTTTTTTGCTGATTTTATAGTAATAATTAGTTTACGTATATCATTATAAATGATATACTTATTATGGTGTTTATTATGAAAAGAAAAGAAATTATATTAGGGGTTTTGGGTATTGTTGTTATAGTGGTTATAGCTTTTTTCATTGCTAGTGCAATACATAATCATAATGTAGATTCTATTAGTAATGAAAAAAAAGATAAGGTAGAGTTTGAAATTAATGGCAAAGAAGTTAATTTTAAAACTTATAGAGTTGATCAGAGTTTCTTTTTGAATGTTCCTGATACTTTTGTTATGTTGGATGAAGAAACTTTAAAGACAAAATATAATTATAATAACCGTCCTGAACTTGTATTTATGAGTAATGATGATTTAAAACATATTTTTATTAGTACAACTAATGAAACTATGACTGATGATAGTTTAGAAGAATATTTAAGTAATAGAATAGCAGGGCTTGTTAATATGACAGTTTTAGATAGTGGTGTTTATCAAAAATATAAAAAAACTTTTGCTAGTTTAGTAGCGAGCGATGCTAATACATATTATAATCTTAGATTCTTTACGCTTGAAGATAAGCTTGTAACTATTGAGTTTAATATTCCAATTAATGAATATCAAGAATGGGAAGATGTTGTTAATGAAGTAATGGATAGTATATGTTTTAGCGAAGATGATATAAAAAGGGGCTGAGTAGAAATGAATAATTTCTGTTCAGTTTTTTGAAATCAAGTAAAAAAATAAAAAGGCGAAAGAAAACTTAATTTCTAACGCTATATGTAATCGTAATCTAATGACAAAAGAAGATGTATTACATGAACTATTTTAACACAAAAGTATTTATTTTAATAATTACTCCAACAAGTACTATGAGGAAATTAAGAAAATATATTTATTATAAATACATATTTTTATAAATTTTAGAAATCAAACAAAAAAGAGGCTAGAAATTTTTACTCAGTCCCTTTTATTTGTAAAAATCATTGGCAATTTTTTCAGCAAAGCTTGCTGTGGAATCAGATAACATATGTAAATAAACAAATATTGCTTCTAAAAAATCATCTGTTGTGTAATTTTCTTTGTTTATATCAATTATTTCTCTATTAAATAAAAGATTATGATTATTGTTTATATCGTTGTTTAATTTTTCCCATATAGCAATATTTTCTTTAAATAATTTTACAATTTCATCTTGTTTTTCTTTAGTAGAAAGTTTTTTATAAGCTTCTACTAGATTATTAAATTCTTTATTATTTTGATTTTCCACTTGTGATATCTTCTCCTCGTAACTTGGCAATTTCTCTATCAAATTGAGCATTGTAAGTAGCAATTATCGCTGGTTTATCTTTAAATTTTTCTGTAATATATGCTCGTTGACGTTCTATTTCGTCAATTCTATTATCAGAATATTCATTATTGATTGCTTGTTCTGCTTCTTCACGATACTTTTTCATAATATCATCACTATTATCTAATTCTTTTGTTTTTTTGCCTGTTAAAATAGCACCTAATTTTCCTAATGGACCTTTCTTTTCATAGTCAGTTCGAGCTTGTTCATATAATTCATGAGCAGTATTAGTTATTTCTTTTTCCTTTGCTTCGGCTCTTATCCCTTGAAATAATTCATTTCTAGCATTTTGCATATTAACATTTTTATCATAGTTTTTTATTTGATCTTGCAAATAGTTAATATGATTAATTAAAGAGCGTGCTCTTTGTGGATTAGTATATTCAACATAATGGTTTTCTTCTCCATATGTTTCTCCTTTTTCATAATCATATTTAACAGTGTTATGTTTATTAGTAGAAAGAGCTTCTAATTCCTGTTCTGCTTGTCTTAATTTTCTTTCTAGTTCAGCTAAGTTTTCCATAATTATCCTCCTTTTTTTATTTATATCACACTTTTTAATATTTTAGTAGTATCTTTTACATAATAAGTGTAAAATGTTTTATTTTATTTTTTCTTTTCTTTATTTAGATTTTTATATAAATTATAAGGTAGGGGACTTATGATTAGTTCAAATTCACCAATATATTCTGTAATTAGAGAGTTAAAACCTAATTTCATTTCATTAAGACCACTATACTTTGTTATTTTATTAAATTCTCCACTTATAGCATTTAAGTTTATATATTTAAAGTTTCTGTTTTTGTAGTCATTTATCATTTTCCATTTGATAAGATAGTTAGGATTTAGAGTTTTAAAACTTTGGTTAAATCCTTCTATTATTAAATAGCAAACATTATCATAAGATAGATTTAAAGCTGTTCCTATAATTAATCCATTAGGATTATCTTTTAATAAATTAGTAGCCCAGACAAGGTTCTTTTTATAAGTGTTTACTAGTTTATCAGATTCCATTTTTTCATTAATTATTTTTGATTTTATATTTTGATTAGTTGTAGATTGTATTTTATTTGCTAGTTCATTATTTTTTTCAATTTCTTTTTCATATTGTAATCTACTAGTAATTACAAATGTCTCAGTATTAAGTTTAGCAAAGTAAATATCAATATCATTTTCAAAGTTGTTATAGAAATCTATATAATAATTTAAGGGCTTATTATATTTCTTTTTTATAAGATTATAAAAAATTTCTAATTCTTCTTTACTACCTTTATATATTTCAATTCCACTTCTAATAGCTTTCTTTATTTTATGTCTTACTCTTTTTTCAAAACTTTGATATATTTCTTTAATATCCTTATCAAGTGTAACAATTGCTTCAAAGCGAGGTTTTTTACTTTCAAAGAAAAGATTAGGTCCTAGATAGTTAAAACCACTAGCTTTAAGGTTTTCTAGAGCAATATTAGCTTCATTATTTATATTTATTATTTTACCATCTTTATTTCTAATATTTACTGGAAGATATGGGTCAATAGTAATGGAAATAAAACCTTGTTTACTTAATAATTTCTTTAATCTTGTTGTAAATTCTTTTAAATTATTGATATTAGTGTAGTCAAATAGAAATCCTCTAGGAGCATAGGCAATTTTATAATTCATTAAAACTTCTTTATATAAAAGTAGAGAGGCGCCTAATAAATTGCCTAAATCATCTACAATACCAATATAGTGAATATCATAGCCGTGATTTTTAATAGTACGACCATAGGCAGAAGTTTGATAATAATTACGATATTTATGATTATTTGCAAATTTGTCAAAAGTTATTTCATCTAAAGTTATTATTTTCATATAAGACCACACTTTCTCTTCTTAAATTATATCAGTATATTACTTACTTTTCAATTAAAGGGTTTAAATATTTTGATAATTTAGTATAATGTTAGTAAAGGAATGAGGAATGATTATGTTTGATAATAAAAAGATATTAGTACTTGGGATGGCTCGTAGTGGTTATGAGGCTTGTAAATATTTAAGTAAACATAATAATACGATAATTTTAAATGATGGTGGTAGTCGTGATAAACAAGATAAAGATAAAGTCTTAGAACTTGAAGGACTTAGTATTACTATGGTTTTTGGTAGTCATCCTGATGATTTACTTGATGATAGTTTTGATTATATTATTAAAAATCCAGGTATTAGAAATGATCATAAATATGTAATTAAAGCGAAAGAGTTAGGTATACCTGTTATTAATGAAGTAGAGATGGCTTATAGATTATTACCGGGGGACGTTACTTTAATTGGAATTACTGGTACTAATGGAAAAACAACGACAACTACTCTTACTTATGAGATGATTAAGAAATCAGGTAAAAGGGTTCATTTAGCAGGTAATATAGGTTATCCTTTGTGTAGTTTTTTAGATAAGCTTGAAAGTGGAGATATTATTGTGATGGAAGTATCTTGTCAACAACTTGCTAATATGGATAAATTTAAACCTCATATTGCTTTGATGACTAATTTGTCGGAAGCTCATATAGATTTCTTTGGTAGTTATGATGTATATAAACAAGTTAAACTTAAACTATTTAAAAATCAAACGGAAGATGATATTGCTATTTTAAATATAGAAAATGATGAGATAATGAAGGGAACTTATGATATTAAAAGTAATGTTAAGTATTTTTCTTCTAAACGTGAGATAAATGGAGCGTATATGTTAGATGATAAACTTTATTATTATGATGAGTTTATTATGAAGTGTGATGAGTTTTTACTTAAGGGTAATCATAATGTTGAAAATGCTTTAGGTGCTATGATGATTGCTAAAGAAGTAGGAGTAGATAATGAATCAATAGTTTCTGTTTTAAAGACATTTACGGGTGTTAGACATAGACTAGAGTTTATTGATAGAGTAAATGGGGTATCTTATTATAACGATACAGAAGCGACTAATACTAAGTGTACTACTATAGCTTTATCATCATTTAATAAGAATGTTATTTTAATACTTGGAGGGCTTGAGAGGGGACAAGATTTTCATGATTTAGATAACTTTATTAGTCCT
>CALVVC010000030.1 GCA_944363755.1 uncultured Bacilli bacterium | reverse complement strand
TATGATGCAGAGATAGTACACAAGATGGAGGTAAATTCTGCTAGAAGTGATGGTAGAAAAGAAGGTAGAAAAGAAGGTGCTAAAGAAAAAGAAAAATCTATTGCAAAGAATCTTATTAATATGGGTCTTTCTAAACAAGATGTCATGAAAGCGACAGGATTATCTAAAAAACAAATAACTATGTTGATGTGAGGAGGATAAAGATATGGGAAGATATTTAAGTTGTGCTGTTGCTACCTCAATGGTAGTTAAAAAGAAAAATGATAAACACTTTGAAAAAGAAGAATTAAATAAATTAAAAGAATATGTTGGGAGAATATTTGATTTAAATTTATATAATATTGAAGAAGGAGATAATTATCTATTTTTTGATATTAAAAAAGATATTTTTATCTATAAGGAAATTGCGTTTTTTTGGATGAAAATCGAATTTATGTATTGACGAACGTATATTTTATGTAGTACACTTAAGTTACAAGAAAGAGGGTTCGTATTATGGAAATATATAGAGCATATAAGTTTAGATTATATCCAAATGAAGAACAAAAGATATTAATACATAAGACTTTTGGATGTGCTCGTTTTGTTTATAACTATTATCTAAATTATCAAAAAGAAAAAGGAGTACAAAAAACATTTGATTTATGTAAAGATTTAAAAGAATTAGAAAACCAATATGAATATCTTAAAGAAGTAGATTCATGTGCCTTAAGAAGTTCTATATTTGATTTAGAAGATGGTTTTAATAACTTCTTTGCAAAAAGAAGTGGATATCCAAGGTTTAAGAGTAAGTTTAATAGACAGTCTTATAGAACTAGTTGTGTAAGAGGTACATATAAAGAAAAAGAATATAGTAATATAGAAGTAGATTTATTAACTAGAAATATAAAATTACCAAAACTAGGAAAAGTTAAAATAAGGGGTTTTAGAAATAAGGATAAAATAGAAGGAAAGATAGTAAATGCTACTATTTCAAGAGAATCAACAAATAAGTATTATGTTAGTGTATTAGTAGAAGAAGATATCTTAATAGAAAAGATAATACCTACAACTATAGTAGGAATAGATTTAGGAATAAAAGATTTAGTAGTAACAAGTGATGGTGTTAAATATAGTAATGATAATATATTAATGAAATATGAAAAGAGATTAAAAAGATTACAAAGAGAATTATCAAGAAGAGAAAAAGGTAGTAAGAATTATTTAAAGACAAAGGAGAAGATAGCAAGAGTACATTCTAAGATAAAGAATTATAGAAAACATTATTTAAATGACATTGCTAATGAAATAGTAGAAGAGCATGATATTATAGTAACAGAAGACCTAAAAGTACAAGATATGTTTAAAGATAAGAAAAAAGCATTTAATAAAAGTCTATCAGATGCTGCTTTTAGTACACTACGTTCTTTAATAGAGTGGAAATGTAAGATAAAAGGCAAGATTTATTATAAAATCAATACCTATTATCCAAGTAGTCAGATATGTTCAACATGTGATTATAAAAATGAAAAGTTAAAAGATTTAAGTATAAGAGAATATGACTGTCCTAAATGTGGATCACATAATGATAGAGATATAAATGCTAGTTTAAACATATTATTAGAAGGATTAAAGTTACACTATAATTTAGTTAGTTTAGTATAGATAATGTTTTAGATAGAAAAAAACGATTTAATATAAAAATAAATTAGTACGGTGGCGACCATCGGAATTTAAGCCTATGGAGAATAGAGGATACTCTATCTATGAAGTAGGAATCCTTGAAGGTAACGACAAGGGCGAAATAAAATTTATTTTATTTCTTATGTTCATGCTAATATTCATGAACTATGTAGAGAGTTAAATAAATCTTTCTTTCTATTACAATTTGCACTATATAACGATGAATACTTAGATGAAAATAGACCTAATGAAGAGTGGCCTATTATTCTAACAGAAACAAAAGAAGGTAATAATTATATGTTAGATTTAGGGAAGAATTCCTATGGTAATAATACAGAAAGTGAACCTTTAAGTTTGTTTGGTTTTGCACCACTTTTAAGAAGAGAATTCCCAAATTGGATAGACTATGATTTTACTATTCAAGGAACAACTCTATTTATTGATATAGATAAAGTAATATTTGAGGATGAAACTGAGTTTGTATGTTTATTAAACTGGTTTAAGAAAGATTATTTTAAAAATAAATTAAGTAGTAGTATAGTATTTCATATAACTGATTAAAAAGATTTTGTTCTTTTAAACTTATTAGTGTATAATAAGTAAAAGGAGAGAGATATTATGTTATTATTAGCGGTTAATTCTGGCAGTAGTACTCTAAAGTTTAGACTTTATGATATGCCAAGTGAAAAAGTAATTACAAAAGGAAGTTTTGAAAGAATTGGTTCAAATGACTCTGATTATACTATTAGAGTTAATGATGAAAAAATCTATAAGAAAGAGAAAATTGATAATCATGAGAAAGCTGTTAATATTTTATTAACAGAACTTGTGGATAAAGGAATTGTTAAAAAACTAGATGACATTAAAGCAGTTGGTCATCGTGTTGTTCATGGAGGTGTCCTATATTCTGAATCTGTTGTTATTAATGATAGAGTTTTAGATGAAATAGAAAGAATTAAAGATTTAGCACCTCTACATAATCCTGCTGCAATAATTGGTATAAAAGCTTTTATGAAAGCTATACCAAATTCTACAATGGTTGCGTGTTTTGATACTGCTTTTCATCAAACTATAGAAGAAAAAGAGTTTTTATACTCAGTACCTTATGAATGGTATGTTAAGTATGATGTTAGAAAATATGGTTTCCATGGTTTGTCTCATAAATATATAACTACTAGAATGAAAGATATATTAGGTAAAGATGGTAATTTAATTATCTGTCATATTGGAAATGGTGCTAGTATATCTGCTGTAAAAAATGGTAAATGTATCGCTACATCTATGGGCTTTACTCCTAATGCTGGTATTATGATGGGAACACGTTCTGGTGATATAGACTATAGTATTATAGGTTATATTATGAAAAAAACAGGAATCTCTTATGATGAAGTAGATAACTTACTTAACAAAAAGAGTGGTCTTGAAGGTATTGCTGGTATGAATGATTTAAGAGATATAGATAGAGCTTTTCTAGCTAAAGATAGTAAAGTAGTTCTTGCTATAGATATGTATACAGAACGTATCGCTGAATATATTGCTAAATACTATCTAAAACTAGGTAAAGTAGATGCTATTATATTTACAGCAGGTGGTGGTGAGAATGATCCTATTATTAGAAAAGAAGTACTTAATAAATTAAAACCACTTGGTGTAGAAGTAGATGAGGCTCTTAATGAAGAAACAATAGTTAGAAAAGATAAAGAAGGTATAATTACTACTAAAAAATCTTCTATTGCTAGTTATGTTCTAGCGACAGATGAAGAACTTGTAATTGCTAAAGATACTTATAATTTATCTAAATAACAAAGTAACTTGTTTATATAGCAAGTTATTTTTTTTACGAATTTTCGTGATATAACTTATAAAATAATGGTATCATTAAGTTTACGAAAACTCGTAACATATTTTTTACATTTTTCACTTGACTTCCGAACAAAAATACTATAGAGTAATAACCAATAACTAGATATTTAAAATATGCTTTTGGAGGATTAGTAAATGAAAAATGAAATTGTTATTTTTGAAAATCAAAATGTAAAATTAGAAGTAAATATGAAAGATGAGACTGTTTGGTTAAGTTTAGACCAAATGGCAACTTTATTTGATAGAGATAAGTCTGTTATATCAAGACATATTAAGAATGCTTTTGAAGAAGAATTAGATAGAAGTTCAACTGTTGCAAAATTTGCAACAGTTCAAAAAGAAGGTGCCCGTGAAATTACAAGAAATATTGATTATTATAACTTAGATGTGATAATAAGTGTTGGTTATCGTGTTAAATCTAAAAATGGTGTTGCCTTTAGAAAATGGGCAAATAGAATACTAAAAGATTATCTAATTAAAGGTTATGCCGTTAATGAGAAAAGACTAAAAGCTTTAGAAAAAACTATTGAACTAATAGATATTGCCAATAGATTAGATAATAGACTAGAAGATAAGGATGCTAAAGGCATATTAAAAGTAATAACATCTTACACTAAAGCTTTAGATTTATTGGATGATTATGATCATAAAACTCTTAAAGTAAAAGGAACTAATAAGAGCTTAAAAAGAATTGATTATAATGAGTGTATGAATATAATAAATACTCTTAAATTTAATGAAAGTAGTGATATCTTTGCCTTAGAAAGAGATAATGGTTTTAAAACTATTATAGATACTATTTATCAAACCTTTGATGGAAAAGAATTATACAAAACTACTGAAGAAAAAGCTGCTAACTTCTTATATCTAACAGTTAAAAATCATGCTTTTATAGATGGTAATAAACGTATAGCAGCAACTATGTTTATTTACTTTTTAAACTACTATAATATGCTTTATAAAGATAATAGTCTTGTAATAGATAATAATACCCTAACTGCTTTAACTCTTTTAATAGCAGAATCAAATCCTAAAGAAAAAGATTTAATAACGGCACTTATTATGAACTTCCTTGCTTAATACTTTGAAAAATCTATAATCTATAGTATAATACTAATAGATTTAAAGAAAGAAGGAATAATATAATATGAAAATAATATCTATTAATACAGGAAGTAGTTCCTTAAAATTTAGTCTTTTTGATATGGATGCTAAAAAAGTAATAGCTCAAGGATTATTTGAACGTATTGGTATAGAAGGAAGTAGTTATACTATTAAATATAATGGAGAAAAAATAAAAGAAGAAATAGAGCTTGCAAATCATACAGATGCAGTTAAAATTCTTCTAGATAAATTAATTACTCTCAATATTATTAAATCATTAGATGAAATTGATGGTGTAGGACATCGTTTAGTTCATGGTAAAGATAAATATAAAGCCTCATGTTTAATAACAGATGAGGTAGTTAATGACTTAATCGCGTTTAAAGACTTTGCTCCTCTACATAATCCTGCTAATGTCTTAGGAATTGAAGCTTTTAGGGAAGTATTACCAAATGTTCCAATGGTAGGTGTATTTGATACCGCTTTTCATCAAACTATGGATGAAGAATCATATCTTTATCCCGTACCATACTCATGGTATAAAGACCACGGAGTTCGTAAATATGGTTTTCATGGAACTAGTCATAGATATATTGCTAAAACAATTAGTGAGAAACTTGGTAGAGATGACCTAAGAATAATTAGTTGTCATGTAGGTAATGGTGGTTCAATAACTGCTATTAAAGATGGTAAATGTGTTGATACTTCTATGGGCTTTACACCTCTTGCAGGTATTATGATGGGAACACGTAGTGGAGATGTAGATTCATCAATCATTACTTATATCATGGAACAAGAAGGATTAAATGCTAAAGAAGTAATAGATGTTCTAAATAAAAAATCAGGCCTACTTGGTCTTAGTGAAATAAGTAGTGATATGAGAGATATAGTAAGTGCTATGGAAAGTGATGATGAAGAAAACAAAGTTAAAGCAACACGTGCTTTCTTAAAATATACAAGAACAGTTACAAACTATATAGCAGAGTATTACGTTTTACTAGGCGGAGCAGATGTTATTTGCTTTACAGCAGGTCTTGGTGAAAATAGTGAACCATTTAGAAAGAAAGTGTGTGAAAATCTAGCTTGCCTAGGTGTAAAATTAGATAATAATGCTAATAAAGTAATGGGAGAATTTAAAAAGATTAGTAGTGATGACTCTACTATTCCAGTATATGTAGTTCCAACAGATGAAGAGCTAATGATTGCTTTAGATACTCTTAAATTAATTAGTTAGATTGGATGAAGTTATGTTTAAAAAAATATATAAAGAGATAAAAAAATATAATACTATTGTTATTGCAAGACATATAGGAGTAGACCCTGATGCTCTAGCAAGTGAACTTGCCTTAAAAGAGTCTATTAAGTTAACATTTCCTAAAAAGAAAATTTATGCTGTAGGTAATGGCTCAACTAAATTTTCTTATATGGGACATCTCGATAAATTAGAAGAATTTGATAACTTTCTTTTAATTGTCTTAGATACACCTGATAAGAAAAGAATAGATTTTAAAGACTATAGTAAAGCTAATAACATTATAAAAATAGATCATCACCCTTTTATAGAGGACTTTGGTGGCCTTGAATATATTGATGATAAAGCTAGTAGTACTTGTGAAATTCTAATGGAACTTTTACTTAATACTAAACTAAAATGTAATAACAAGATAGCAAAACTTTTATATTATGGACTAGTTTCAGACTCTAATAGATTTCTATTTGATAGTTCAACACCTAAAACATTTAGCCTTGTAAGTACATATTTATCAAAATATCCAATAAAACTATCTAATATTTATACAAATCTTTACTTAAGACCACTAAAAGAAGTAAGACTAGAAGGATATATCTCTTTAAACATGAAAGTAACAGAAAATGGAGTTGCTTATATCATTTTAACTAATGACATTATTACAAAGTTCAAAGCCGATAGTGCCTCTGCAGGTAATATGATTAATAACTTTAACTTCATAGATGAAATATTAGTCTGGATTATTGTAACAGAAGATATTAAAAACAATAATGTCCGTGTCAATATTAGGAGTAGAGGACCAGAGATTAATAAAATAGCAGAAAAATATAATGGGGGAGGCCATGCAATGGCAAGTGGAGCAAGATTATCTACTATTGAAGAAGCAGAAGCCTTAATATCTGATATAGATTATGTAACAGAAAATTATATAAAGAAAGAGATGAGTAAAAATGAAGATAACTAGTGCTGAATTAAAGGTTATGGCCACCCGTCGTAGTCAATATCCCGAAGATAGAAAAAGCGAATTTCTTTTAGTAGGACGCAGTAATGTAGGTAAAAGTAGTTTTATTAATACAATTTTAGGAAGAAAAAATCTTGCTAGAACTTCATCTCATCCTGGTAAAACTGAAACTCTTAATTTCTACGTAGTAAATAAAGATTTCTATTTAATAGATGTTCCCGGTTATGGTTATGCTGAAGTAAGTAAAAAGAAAAGAGAAAAATTTGGTAAAATGATTGAAGAATACTTAGAGACTAGAAAAGAATTAAAAAGAGTCTTTATGATAATAGATTTTCGTCATAAACCAACAGAAGATGATATCTTAATGTATAACTTCTTAAAATACTATAATCTTCCTGTTACTATAGTTGCAACTAAAGCTGATAAAATAGGAGCAAGTAAGAAAGATAAATGTAAAAAACAAATTACTGAAACTCTTGATTTAGTAGTAGGAGATGACTTAGTTATCTTCTCTAGTATAACTAAAGAAGGCAAAGATACAATTAATAAAATATTAGAAGACTTAATCATCGACACGATTTAAGTCTTTTTTCATACTCTATAATAGGTGAAGTTTAATGAAACTAATAATTAAATCCGATACCTTATATTATTTAATAATACCTCTTAATTTAAAAAATCTAAAAGAAAGTGATATAATTACTGAAATAAAACAAATCTTCTTAAAATATAATCATAAATATCATCTTTTAGAACCAGGATTTTATGAAGTAAATGTCTATCATCATGATATTGTAGGTACAATTATCTCTATAGAAAAAATAGATACTTTTGATTTTAGAGAAGAAGTAGATTTAAGAGTAATTATAAAAGATAAAATAAAAGTCTATTTAAACTTAATAGATGAAACAGAATTTAGAGAATATAAAAGTAAAATAGATGTAGATACCCTAAGTCTAAAAGAATATTTAAAGTTAATAGAACATTCCAATATAGATATAGACACAAAAAAAGTTCTCACTTAGAGAACTATTGCAATCATATTACTAGAGCCTTTATTAACTACTTTAGTTAATGTCTGTTGTAATTTATATCTAATATTATCTGGCATTGAATTAATCTTAGCTTGTATTCCTTCTTGAACAATATTATCTAAACTTCTACCAAATATTTCACTTTTCCATATCTCACTAGGATTATTTTCATAATCTTTCATTAAGTAATCAATCAACTCTTTACTCTGTACCTCACTACCAATAATAGGCTCAAAAGTAGAATTTACATCGACCCTTACCATATGTATAGAACTTGCTACAGCCTTAAGCTTTATACCATATCTAGTACCTTGTTTAATAATTTCAGGAGTATCTAATTTCATATCAGCAAGTGTTGGAGTAGCAACACCATAACCAGTTTGTTTTACCATCTTTAAAGCATATTTAATTTGGTCATATTCAGCTTTTGCTTCTTCATAGTCTTGAAATAGTGATAAAAGTTCAGCTTTACTAGTAACATCAATCTTAATAATATCAGACAAAACATCACTATATAAAAAACTAGGAGCTTCTAAATTAATAGTAACAATACCAGTAGCAGGAGAAACATCAGATAAATAAGCTTTTTCAATTACATCATTACTTTTAAAATGCTCAGTAATCTTTTCAATATCCCTTAACTTATCAACATCCATAACGCATTCTCTAATCGCTTCAATGTATTTCTGCTTAATAGGATTATTAACATTTAATATAGCAATCCACTCAGGCATATTAACTTTAACTTCTAATACAGGGAACTCATATAAAGCTTCTCTTAAAATGTTAACCATTTCCCTTTCATTCATTCCTTCTACATTAATAGGTAAAACAGGAACATTATAACTATCTTTAAGAGATTCAGCAAGTCTTTCAGTTTCAGGTAAAGTAGGGTGAGTTGTATTAAGTATAACAATAAAAGGTTTACCAATAGCTTTTAACTCTTCAATAACTCTTTCTTCTGCTTCTAAGTAATCACTACGATTAAATTCCCCGATAGATCCATCAGTAGTAACCACAATACCAATAGTAGAGTGGTCTTTAATAACTTTCTCAGTACCAACCTCAGCAGCTTCTACAAAAGGAATCTCTTCATCATACCAAGGAGTTTTAACCATTCTTGGGCCATTATCATCACTTGCACCTTTAGCATTAGGAATAACATATCCAACACAATCAACTAATCTAATATTACAACTAAAATCATCTATATTAACTTTAGCCGCATGATTAGGAATAAACTTAGGCTCTGTTGTCATAATAGTTTTCCCTTGTGCACTTTGAGGAATTTCATCTAGTGTTCTTTTCTTTTCATAAGAATCTTCAATATAAGGAACAACTAAAGTCTCAACCATTCTCTTAATAAAAGTACTTTTCCCAGTTCTAACAGCCCCAACAACTCCTAAATAAATATCACCACCACTTCTTAATGCAATATTCTTAATAATTTCCGTTTTTTCCATAAACATCATAGCCTTCTTTCTTCTTTTATTCTAATAAATATTATTCATAAAATTTATTTTTATGAAAGAAAGGAGTAATTTTGGCTAATTTTTTAAACTATTTAGAAAAAAATCAAAAATCTTTTACTGAAGATTCTTTTAATATTGTAGATAGTCTCATCTTAGCATATTTATCTTACTTACATTTTCCAAATACTAAAACCAAGTTAAAAGATTTGAGTGTTCTTAAGTCTGCTAAAACTAAAAAGAATAAAGAATTTATTAAAAGAGTTATAGCAAGTAAGCGTTATAAAGATGTAGAACTATGCTTCTATGTAGAAGATACTAATGATTTGATAGAAAAACAGTTCTCTGCTGTAACTTTCTTACTTCCTGATAATACTATGTATATCTCTTATAGAGGAACAGATTCTACTCTTACAGGTTGGAAAGAAGATTTCAATATGTCTTTTATGTTACCAGTACCAGCCCAAAAAGAAGCCCTAAACTATGTAGAGAAGATAACTAAACTAATACCAAGAAAGTTCTATATAGGAGGGCACTCTAAAGGAGGTAATCTAGCAGTATATGCAGGGTGTAATTTATCTAATGATTTATCCTCTAGAATAATAAAGATATATTCTCATGATGGACCTAGCTTCTTAAAAGAATTTTTAACTACTTCTAATTATCAAAGTATTAAAGAAAAAATTGAGAAAGTAGTACCATCATCATCTATTATAGGCATGCTTTTATACACTAACGAACATTATAAGATAATAAAGAGTAGTGAAAAAGGTATATTAGAACATGACCCTTTCTCTTGGTTAGTTAAAGATAACAACTTCATAATCTTAAAGGATTTATCAGATGGTACAGCTTACACAAATAAAGTTATAAATGACTTTTTAAATAGTCTTTCTAAAAAAGAAAGAGAAATCTTTATAGACTCTCTTTTTACAGTACTAAAATCAACTAACTT
>CALVVC010000029.1 GCA_944363755.1 uncultured Bacilli bacterium | reverse complement strand
ATACCATTTCTGAAAATAACCTTAAAACTTCCTCTTTCTTCATAAAACTCTGGTTCAGGCAATTCATACTTTGCCATTTCTCTTTTCATAGTTGGAATACCAGTATGTCTATTTTCTATTACAGAACCTTTTTCTTCTAATAATCTAACTATTGTAGGATTTCTTGATTCCATCATAGTATCAGTACCAAGTTTTTCTAGTTTATTAGTACCATATAATGCTCCAGGATTTAATATTTCCACTCTATCTTCATACATATAAACCGAAATAAATGCACTTTCTGTTTCTTTACTGTAATCCCTATGGATTAAAGCGTTTGCCACAGCCTCTCTCAATGCTTCTAAAGGATATTCAGTTTTATTTTCTCTTTTCCCATTAGAGTCTATTATTACTCTAGTCTTCATATTTCTTCTCAAAAATCTCATAGTACCTTCAAGCATTTCTTCTATAGTTCCCTCTACTCTTTGGTTATCAATAAATCTTTCACCTAAAGGACCAACATCACCAAGTACTTTACCTGGTATAACAGAACATGCAATAAATAGTTGAGGATAAAAACTTTGTGGATATTCTCCAAAAACAAGTGTTCCTGCAAGTGTTGGGTAAATTTTATTACTATCACTATCAACTATGCCACATAGTTTTAAATTCTTTTCATAACTATTTTTAGAAAAGTTTGGTTTTAATTCTTTTATTTTATCAAAATATTCTTTTATACTTTCTTTATTTAAATCTTCTAATACAGACTTTTTATTAGGTCTTGTATCTTCAAAAATATGATCATTATAACTTTGAAAAGCATAAATTTCATAATCAGTTAATAACTCATCCCTATCACCTTCTCTTGTATAAGATCCTGCTTTTAATCCTTTAGGTTTATAATAACAAGGCTTTTTATTTTGTCTTAACTCTTCTATTTTTACAGCAAGAATATTCTTACCTTCAAATTCAAGTGGTAATATATCAGTTCTAACTCTAGGACACATAGCATCACTACATAATGAAGTTATTTGTTTTTGTAAATCATTAATATCATAAACGCCTTCTGTCTTAAAATTATCATCTTCACTTAATCCAAAAATAATAATCCCACCATATTTATTAGAAAAACTAGATATTGTATCATAACACTTTTTAGGAAAGCCTAATAGTGCACTTTTAACTTCTATTCTATTAGTCTCACTATTATATTTTCTTAAAAGTTTTATTGCATCAAGCACTTCATTTTTTTCCATTATATAGCACCTCCATACTAAAAGAATAACATATATACATAGTAAAGAACAAATACTAAAAGCATAGTAATTCCTTCTTTTTTATTAACTTCTCTTTCACTTCTTGCAAATATAAATAGAAGAAGTGATGATAAGAATACTGTAAATATATCAATAAAGCCAAAACCATCTAAAGCTATATTACCAAAAATTAAAATAGGTAGCCCTAATACTATACATATATTAAAAATATTAGTGCCAATAATATTACCAATAGCCATATCAAACTCACCTTTTCTAGCACTTATTACTGTCATTATCATCTCAGGTAAGCTTGTTCCTATAACAATAGCAGTCATTGTAATTATTTTCTCACTTATATTTAAAAAACTGGCAATATTTTTAGCAGATTCTACGATTAAGTCACTACTATAAATTATTAAAATAATTGTAACAGGTAAAAGAATACAAGAAAGAAAAGGAGAATATTTACCTTGTTCTATTACTTCATCTTTTTTATTTCTTTTAAATAATAAACTAACTAAGTAAAATACAAACATACAAAATAATAATATTAAAATAAGACTATCTCTTCGTGAAAAGGTATTAGGTGTTAAGGGATTAAAACCTTTATCTAACATAAGAAGAGAAAAAATTGTTGTAATAATTAAAAGTAAGGGCAATTCTTTCTTAACAGTAGCATGTCTTACTTTAATAGGTCTAATAAAGCTTGCTAGTCCTATAATTAAGAAAACGTTTACAATCAAACTACCAATAACATTGGCAAAAGCCATAACTCCATCACCACTTGCAATACTTCTAAAAGAAATTGCAACTTCAGGAGCACAAGTTCCAAATGAGACTATTGTAAGAGCGATTAACATCTTTGGTATCCTTAGTTTTAAAGCTAGAGAAGATGTAGCATCTACTAAAACATCTGATGATTTAATAATAATAGCAAATCCCACTAACAAAAGAACTATATCTAAAATCATAACTACATTTTCCTTTCTATTTATAATACTAGTATATATTAATTTAAAAGTTCCTTCAAACAAAAGGGTATCTAGTTTACACTAATATTATGGATAGAAAAAATAATTTTACAAATAAACTTTTTAATTTAATTATTAACTTCTTTAAGTGCCCTTTCCACTTCATCAATTAGTTCTTCCTTATTAGGCATATAATATGTATAATTTGAAGCGAATATATTGTTATTCATACCTCCTAAAGCATATTCTAAAGTTATATCTTTTTTACCTTTACAAAGAATAATACCAATAGTTTCATTATCAAAATCATCTCTAACTTCATTATTATAATAATTAATGTACATATTCATTTGTCCTACATATTCTGGTTTCATATCAGTCATCTTTAAATCTATTAAGACGTATGATCTTAATATCTTATTGTAAAATACCAAATCTACATAATAATGGGTATTATTATCCAAAGTTATTCTTACTTGTTTACCTACATACATAAAACCTTTACCAAGCTCCATCAAAAATTCTGATATATGATTAACTAATCTTTTCTCTAAATCACTTTCAAGACTAGGTTTTTCTTCTTTTATTCCTAAAAACTCAAAAACATAAGGATCTTTCAATATATCAGTAGGCTCACTTATCTGTTGTCCTTTTTTAGACAATTCATATACTTTCTTTTTATTTGTTTTACCATTAGAAAGTAATAATCTCTGAAATAGTGAAGAATCTATTTGTCTTTTTAACTCTCTTTTAGACCATTTAGAATTTATACATTCTCTTTCATAGAAACTTCTTTCATCATCATCTTCAATATATATTAAATAACAATAATGTGACCAACTTAAATTTCCAGCCAGTGGTTGGAAATTCTTATATCTTGTATAAAATAATCTCATATTATATAAGCCTGATAAACTATAACCGTTTCCATACTTATCTCTTAATTTCTTTGATAATTTTAATAAAACTTCTTTACCATACTCTGCTCTTATATTACCGTTCTGTTCATTCTCAATAATAACTTTACCAATATTAAAATAAGTTTCTACTAAAGTATTATTGATTTGATATGCTACTTTAGTTTTATTAGTGGTAATAATATCTTCTATCTCTTTAAATAGGTTATTAACAACTTTCTCATTTGTTTCTAATGCTTTTGTACTCATAATCATCCTCCATTTCTGTAGATACAAAAAGGGCACTGTTCAAAATGTTTAACTATTTAAACAGCGCCCAAACTAAATATTTATATATTTATTTTATCGCACATTTGTTAGTAATGCAATATTTTTTATATATGAACTTGAACTTATTTCATCAAATTATTATAAAGTTTATTAGCATTAATAAAATCTGCTATCATCAAAAAGTTGTCTATATAGTTTCCTTTTTCATTCTTATAATTTAATTAATAAGCATGTTCCCACATATCTATATTAAATAGTGGAATAAAACCAAAAGACTGTGGTAGTTCTTGATTAGATAAATTTATAATATCTATGGAACCATTATCATTTACTACTAGAAAAGTATAACCTGAACTTTTTAAACTCATGGCTTTATTCTTAAACTCTAAAAAGAATTTATCTATACTTCCGTACTTTTTATCTATATCTTCTTTTAATTTACCACTTGGTAAAACTCTATTAGGACTCATACTATTAAAGTATTAGTTATGATTTAAGACACCGCCTAAATTATAAAGAATATCACTTCTATCACTTTCATTTAATTCATCTAAATGATAATATAACTCGTCTATATTATAACGAAAATCAAAATTATTCTTTGCTAAAAGTTCATTTAATTTATTTAAATAATTTTGTTCATGTTTATGATAATGTAGTCCAATAGTATGAGTATCAATATATGGCTCTAAATCTTGAAATAAATAAGGTAATATAGGTAATTTATACATAGAAAACCTCCCCTATAATTTATGAAAAAAAGTCTAAACTGTGACTCAACACTTTTTATTTAGAAATAATAGGCATTCACTTCTATTTCTGCTATAATATAAGTATAATATTGTAAAAAGTAAGAACTATTGTTTGCAGTATTAAAGATTATAGTTGGAGGTGTTATATAAAAGTAAAAAATCTTAAATTATTATAAGTAAAAAAGGAGTGAATTGAAGTGTTTTGTGGTGAATGTGGAACAAAAAATGAAAAAGATGCTCTATTTTGTGAAAATTGTGGAGCGAAATTAGAACATGAAGAAAAGAAAACTGTTAAAAAACAAACTAATAATAAGAAGAAAAAAGAAACAACTAAGAGGCTTTCTAAAAAGCAAAAAATATTAATAATAGTAGGATGTGTAGTTTTAGTTTTATTAATTAGTATATATCAATTAGGAGCATATCTTACTAATCCAGAACAAATTGTTAAGTCTTATATCGATGCTATAAATAATAGAGATTATAACGAACTTTATGAGGCTGCTAACTATAGTGGAGATAAGACTTTTATTAGTAAAGATCTTTATAAAAAAGAAATAAAAGATTTACTAGATAATGATATTAAAATAAATAATTATAATATTGCTAGTACAACTTATGAAGATGGTGGCTTAACTGCTAAAGTAGATGCTAATATTTCTGCTACTAATGGTAGTGATACTTCTACAGATGAAGTAACTTTTACTTTAACAAAATTAAAAGATAAGAAATATCTAATATTTGATAATTGGACATTAAGTAATCAAGATTTAATAAATTTAGAAGTTGTTAAAAACTATGAGATAAATGTTCCTAAAAATACAGAAGTAACTTTTAATGATATTAAAGTAACTGATAAATATTTAAAGAAAAATAGTAATAAAAAACTAGATACTTATTCCTTACCTCAAGTTTTTGCTATTACTACTAAAGTAAAGTTTAAATTAGCATCAGGAATTAATCTTGAAGATGAACTAACACCATCTAGTTATAATAATGAATATAAACTAAATATAACTAAATCAGATTTTAGTAGTGAAGAACAAGAAGAAATTATTAAAGCGATTAATGATGGAGTTACAAAAGCCATGGAAGGATTAACTACTAATAAAAGCTTTGATGATATTAAAAGCAATTTCGCTAGTAATTATAATGATGACTTAAAAGAAGAATATGAAGATTATTTAAGTAATCTAGCTGATAGGAACTATACTATTAGTGATTTTAAAATAACTGATACTTCAATAAGTTATATTTCATTTGATGATGATTATAATATCTCAGTTAGAGTTAAAATTAATTATAGTTATACAGCGAAATCTAAAGAAGATGGAGAAACTGATAGTGATAAAGATTATAACTATTATGAATACTCTCTAGCTTATGATAATGGTTATAAATTAGCAGATGCTAATGGCTTTCCATCTATCTATGCATACTTTTTTTAGAAAGGACTTGAATAAATATGGCAAAGTTTTGTACTAAGTGTGGTAAACCTTTAAAAGATGGTAAACCATGTGATTGTGAAAAAAATATTAAAGAAAATACATCTAATGTTAATAACATAATGGATAATTGTTTATCTATATTAAAAGGAATGTTTAAAAATCCAAGTAAAACATTAAAAGAAGAAGCAACTGAAGATAATTTTAATTTATCTTTAATCTCTATCGTAATAAATGCTATTGTCTTTGGATTAACTATTCACTTTTTAATAAGTAATATTTTCTCTAAAGCAGGATTAAACTTAGATAATATTACTAATTCTATTAACAATGCTTCTAATCAGTTAACAGCACTTGGAATTAATTTAAATATTAATACTAACTTTGGTTTGACTTCAGGAGTATTGATGTTAGTAATGTCTATAGTTATTATAGGACTATTATATTTAATGCATTCTGTTATCTTTAAGAAGACTATTAATTACAAAGAAATTGTTAGTCTTGTTGGTATAAGTGAATTATTTTTTACTTTAGGACTTTTAATTACTTTTATTATATCTTTTATAAGTCCCCTACTTGCTCTTTTAATATTAATACTAATCGCTCTTTACTTTATAGTAAATATCAATCAAGGTATAATAGAAATTACTAGTCTTAATAATAATCAAATTATATATACTATCGCTGTTAGTATTGTAATTCCTGTAATTTTATTTTTATCAGTATATGTAAGTTTATTATCTATTGAAGTTATGTTTTTACTTCAAGGAAGCTATTCTAGTAACCTTTTATTAGGTTTTATAACTTTGTAAAGGAGGATAATTTATGGCAAAGTTTTGTACTAAATGTGGTAAACCTCTAAAAGATGGTAAGCCATGTGATTGTGAGAAAAAGATAAAAGAAGAGCCTGTTAGTAATAACTTAGGAGAAAATATTATAGATATATTTAAAAATATCTTTATAAAGCCTTTTGATACTATTAAAAGATATGCTAATAAAGATAATACTAAACTAGCTTTAATATTATCAGGAATTAATATTTTAGTCTTTGGTCTATTTATTTACTTTTTTATAAGTAGTTTTGCTAAAGGAATAGTTAATGCTATTAATAATATATCTAGTAGTCTTAGTATGTTTACATCAACATCTGTAACAGAATCTATTAATGTACCTTTCTTTGAATTTTTCATAACTGGTATTATTACAATGGCTATTTTCTTATTAGCACTTAGTTTAATGACTAAATTATTTGCAGGAGTTATCTTTAAAAATAAAAAGACAGTTAAAGAATATCTAGTATTATATGGTATTACATCTCCAATAAATACTATTACCACTCTAATTGCTATTATCTTTAGTTTTATCTCTTATAAACTATCTTTAATAGTAATACTAATAGGAACAGTAATGTATTTTGTAAGTATTAGTCAAAGTCTATTAGATATTTATAAAGTTAATAAAGAAAGATTTCCTTATATAGTAGCATTTATATTAACAACTGCATATATTATTACTATAGTCGCTCTTGTAATAGTTCTAGGTATTTTAATATATAATCAAAATGCAGCGCTTTATTATTAGACTTGTTAAAAGCAAGTCTTTTTTTTAACATCATTTTTTGATAAAATATTACTATAAGGATGTAGGTAGTATGAAGAAGTATAAAGATTATTTAAATAAAGATCATAATTTTGATAAATTAACTATGTTAGGTATATTTTGTTTAATAATAGTAATATCAGGAATATTTGGTTGGTTATATGAAGTTGTATTTTATTATTTTAATAGTGGAATGACAGAAGTATACTTTCGTGGAGGTAATTTCTTGCCTTGGATAAATATATATGCTATGGGGGCAGTTTTAATATATTTTTTAACTTATAAAAAAAGAAAGAAGCCTTTATTTGTATTTATAGTAAGTATAATCTCTACGGGAATACTTGAATATATTGGGGGATATTTTATGGAACATATTATGCAGATAAAATGTTGGGACTATAGTAAAGAAATATTAAGCTTTGGTAGTATTAATGGTTATGTTTGCATAAGAAGTGTTTTAGTCTTTGGAATCTCTGCTTTACTATTAATGTATATAATCGTACCATTTTGTTTTTATCTAGCAAAAAAGATGCCTAAAAAAGCATTTCTAATATTAAGTTATACAATCTGTGCTATCTTCTTATTTGATGAGTTATATAATCTAATATTTGCAAATTTATTAAATCTACCTAGAGCTTCAGAAGTTTATAAAAACTTAGGATTTAAGTACTTATATTTTTAAATATAATTAAAGTTTAATATCAATTATATTATCAAAAGATATTATAGTATTATCTATTAAAACTATTCTTTTATATACTTCATCAACTATTTTAACATTACTAGTTATAGTTTTATAATGTCCTCCTTTTTTCTTACTATCTCTAGCAAAGTAAGTAATTGTTACTCTAGGTCTTAATTTAATATCATTTTTTATAAGACATAACTTTTCATTTAGCATTAATTTTATATTATCATCTAAATCTATTTTTCTAGATGTTTCCCTTGAAACTTCTCTTATTTTCTCATCATATCCTATTAGAGCAGAAAAAGGAGCGAACTGCGCTGACCTATTTTCTATAGACATAGGCTTTCTTATTTTGGAAACATAATGAGGCATATTAATAATATCATCATACTTACTCATGATGTCCTCCTATCTGTCTATTTCTTTCTATTGTCGTTGCCCCATCTTCTAAGTCCATTCCTTTCAAAATAGCATTTTTTCCATACTTTTCTTTTATCTTTAACATAGCATTTTGAAGATTATTTTCTTTCTTTAAGACTTCTTTATCATAATCTAACTTATTATCATCTAGACTAGAAAATAAATCTAACTGTCTATATCTTACTTTATCTTTTTCATCCTCTTCACTTGCAAGTTTTGTAAGAGCTATAGTAATTCTTCTAACAGATAGTTTAGGATTTATAATCCTATCATATAGTTTAATCATCGCTTCTTGAATTATTTTAGATGATGATGTTTTATAATCTAAATTAATAGTACCATGAGCGTGTTTTGGAATAGCACGTCCATAATAATCTATTGTAACACTCCCATTATAATTATCAGTAATATTTTCTATATCATAACCAATAGTTAAGACTAACTTTTCTGTTACTAATCTTTTAGAAACAAGATCTAATGTAAGTAACTCTACCATTTCTCTTACTATTAACTTAGCTTTATCATAAGAATATGGTTTTTGCAGAACTTGACCACTACTAATACTTTTGGCAAGTGGCTTATAATTTTTAATAGACTCTATTGTACAAGGTTCCCATCCCCAAGCATGGTCTATTAAAAGCTCTGCATTAACTCCAAATAATTTATATAGCAAGTCTTCATTATTAATAGAACATCTTGCCACATCACCCATTGTATATATACCATACTTCTCTAATCTTTTAGAAATACCCTTACCTACTCGCCAAATATCTGTAATAGGGCTATGATTCCATAACATTTTTCGATAACTCATTTCATTAAGTTCGGCAATTCTAACTCCAAACTTATTAGGTGTGATATGTTTTGCTACTACATCCATAGCAACTTTAGCAAGAAATAAGTTTGTACCAATACCAGCAGTTGCTGTAATACCTGTTCTTTCATAAACATCTTTTATTATTTTAGTTATTAAGTCTTTAGGAGATAGTTTATAGTACTTTAAGTAATTAGTTATATCCATAAAGACTTCATCAATAGAATAAACAAATATATCTTCTTTTGCAATGTACTTTAAATAGATATTATATATTTTAGCAGAATAATCAATATAATGAGCCATTCTAGGGGAAGCGATAATTAAATCAAGTTCTTTAGTCTTATCTTTCTTTAAGATATCATCATTTACTGCTTTACCAGTAAACTTTTTATAGTCATTAGATTTTCTTCTCATTTTATTAATCTCTTTAACCTTACTTAACACTTCAAAAAGTCTCGCTCTTCCTCCTATACCATACTGCTTAAGCGCTGGACTTACTGCTAAACAGATTGTCTTTTCTGTTCTAGATTTATCGGCAACAACAAGATTAGTTTTTAAAGGATTAAGTCCTCTTTCAACACATTCTACTGATGCATAAAAACTCTTTAAATCAATACAGCAATATACCTTTTCCATTTAACTCACCACTATTATTTTACCACGAACATTCATTCGTGAGAAGTGGTTTTAGCTAATTGGAAGAAATTAACAATTATATCCTTTATAATTTGATTAAAATAACTAGAAATAACCAAAAAATTATCAGTAAATTCAGGGGAAATATAAAGTTTACAAATATGAAATATCTGTTATAATATGATATCAAAGAAGAAAGGAATGAAAGTTTTTATGGGAAAAATAGCAAAAGAATCTGATAATAATATTATTGGTAATAACAGCTCTAAAAGAAAATATTTTACAAATGAAAATAATGATATTATTTATAATCGATTAGAAAATGAATTAACTATACAATATTTACCATATTTAGGACCTAGTATTAATTTTGGATTGGGTGATATTTGTTTAGAAGAAACAGATGACATTTTTAAATTTTATGTTATCGATAGAGCATCAAAATTTGAATATGAAGAATTTAATACAATAGAAGATGCTATCAGCAAACTAATAACTTATTACAAAGAAAACGAAATAGTAGATAGCCCTGATAAAATGAAAGAAATCTTTTATCAAACATTAGTTTTAAAAAAGCAAGAAAATTTAACAACTATAAATGAAGGTACTGCTAAAGTTTTAAAGTCAAGAAAGAAATAAAATGTACTATTAGACATATTTAGTAAAAGCATAGTTTCTCTTATGCTTTTTATTCTTTATATTAAAAATTAGCAATTCTTTTCAGCAACTTTTTGGTCACTTTTTGGCAACTATTCTACCGCTATTCAACCACT
The DNA here is from genome assembly GCA_944363755.1 of uncultured Bacilli bacterium. Taxonomy (GTDB): domain Bacteria; phylum Bacillota_I; class Bacilli_A; order RF39; family UBA660; genus Onthousia. Next base: position 165 of record CALVVC010000029.1, on the reverse strand, counting down.
TTTCGACCACCTACTAGCAATTTTATGTATTTTAAATAAACTTTTGTAATACTTTTATTAACACATATCTTAAATAATGATATAATATTATCAATTTATATAAGGAAGTTTAAGTATGAAAAAAAAAAAAAAAAACTATCTTTATATTTCCCCAAGTATTATTAA
>CALVVC010000028.1 GCA_944363755.1 uncultured Bacilli bacterium | reverse complement strand
GATTTGAACTCTCGCGCCAGTTGCCCGACCTACACCCTTAGCAGGGGCGCCTCTTCAGCCTCTTGAGTACTACTCCAAAACGCATAAAATAATAATATATTTGTCATAAGACACTTATAATATTACCCTAAAGAAATATAAATGTCAAGAAAAAATAAAAGAAAAGCTCCCCTTTCACGAGGAACTTAAAACTCTTTTTGGTGACCAGTACGGAATTCGAATCCGTGAATGCTACCGTGAAAGGGTAGTGTGTTAAGCCGCTTCACCAACTGGCCATAATTTTTTTCTTAACATAAAAAAATAAAAATAAATGGCGCCTCAACTAGGACTTGAACCTAGGACCCCTTGATTAACAGTCAAGTGCTCTAACCAACTGAGCTATTGAGGCATTATCTAATTATATGGTGGGCCTGACAGGACTTGAACCTGTGACCCCTTGCTTATCAAGCAAGTGCTCTAACCGACTGAGCTACAGGCCCGAATAGATAACACAAATACATTCTACACTAATATAGAAATAAATGCAAGTCTTTTTTTGCTTTTTCTTTAAGCAATATTAGAATAGCAAATAACTTTTATTAAATCAAGTGTTTTTTTGAAAAATTTCATATAAATTTCACAAATACTAGATAGATTATTAACTAGGAGGATAAAAATGAAAAAAATAGGACAATTTTTTAAGAAACATTGGAAGAAGTTTTTACTAACTATCATTATTATAGCCATAATTGCAGGAATTATTTATCTAAGTTTTAGAGCCTATGATAAATACCGTGAAAATCTATTAACAGATCCAGCTTGGATAAGAGAAAATGTTAATCTAAAAGAAAATGATGAAGGAGTTTATGAAGTAGAAAAAGATGAAGATATTTCTATATATAGTGAAGATTATCAAAATATTATTGAAGAGAAAATTGATGCCTTAAAAGATAAAGCTGATTATACATTAGAAAATCCGTTACTAATTTATAATCCATATGGAACTGGCTCACTTTCTTATTACTTATATTATACTGATAGTGATGAAGATTTAGACTATAAAATTGAAACAGAAGGATATAGTGACTTTGAAAAAGAAATATCAAATAAAGATAGTAATGAATATCAACTAATCGGTTTTGTTCCAGGAGAAACTAATACTTTAACATTAAAAAGTGGTAATGAAGAACATGAATTTACTATTACAACTCCAAAATCTAAAGCTTTAATAGAAAATAAATTAGAAGTAAAAAATGGAGATAGTAAAGAAGAATTAACAGAAGGTTTATATGCTGTTTTAGGACATGATAAAAACTATAACTCTAATATTTATTTATATGATAATGAAGGTGTATTAAGAGAGGAATTTGTTTTAGATAGTTATAGAGCAGATCGTATTATCTTTGATGGTGATTATATGTATTATGCTTATAATAAGAAAGGTATAATTAAAGTAAATGATTTAGGTAAAATAGAAGAATTTTATAATTTAGGTAATTATACAATGCATCATGATATGGTTTATGATGAAGATAATAAGCGTTTTGTAATATTAGTTAATGAAGATGATACTGATACTATTGAAGATATTGTTATCACAGTAGATTTAGATACTAAAGAAGTTAAAAAGATAATAGATATGAAAGACTTATTACCAGAGTTTTATTTAAATGCTATTAAACCAGAAGGTAAAAATACTTATGGTGGATATGAACTTGATTGGATTCACTTAAATAGCTTATCTCTAATAGGAGATGATATTGTTTTAAGTTCAAGAGAGTTAAGTACAATAATTTATATTAGTAATGCTTATACTAATCCTAGTGTTAAATACTTATTAACAGATGAATCTGTTACAGAAGATACATCATATAGTGATTTACTATATGAAAAAGTAGGAGATTTCACTTCACAAGCAGGACAACATAGTATTACTTATTATAAAGATGATGCTCTTGATGATGGAGAATATTACTTATATATGTTTAACAACAATTACAAGGGTGCTAGAACAAGACCTAACTTTGATTGGTCTAATTATCCTGGTACAGGTACTTATGAGAAAGGGGAAACATCATACTTCTATCAATATAAAGTTAATGAAAATGATAAGACTTATGAATTAGTTAAGAGTTTTTCTATTCCTTACTCAAGTATAGTAAGTGATGTTGAAATATTAGATGATGATGGTAATATCGTTGTAGGTAGTGGTAAAGATAATTCCTTTGGTGAATATGATAACGATGGTAATTTAATTAGAGAGTTTAATTACAACTCTAAGAAATATGCTTATCGTGTCTTTAAATATGAATTCAATAACTTATTTGATTAAAGTCTAGTAATAGACTTTTTTCTTTTTATCTGATAAAATATAACCGTATTTTGAAGGGAAGTGTGGTATTAATGAAAGGCACTGTTAAAGAAAAAGGCGAACTATTAGATACCTTATTTATTTTATTTAAGGACTTAAGCAAGAAAAAGATAAAGAACTATCTAAAAGATGGAGGAGTTTTAGTTAATGGTAAAGTTGTAACTAAGTATAATATGGTTGTTAAGAAAAATGATGTTATTGAACTTAGTAAAACTAATAAAACTCACAAGAAGAGTAGTCTTGATATTATTTATGAGGATGAATATTTCTTTGTAATTAATAAACCTGCAAGGCTATTATCAATAAGTACTACTAAAGAAAAAGAAAAGACTGCCTATCACTTAGTTAGAGAGTTTATTAAAAATAGAAAGAAGAATGATAAAATTTTTGTTTTACATCGTCTTGATAAAGATACATCAGGCATCTTAGTCTTTGTAAAAGATAATACTTTAAAAAATCTCTTACAAAATAATTGGGATAAGTATGTAAAGGTAAGAGAATATATCGCTTTAGTTAAAGGTAATGTAAAAGATATAGATGACTATACTTGTTACTTAAAAGAAATAGGACCTGATAAAGTTATTGTTACTAACAAAAAAGAAGGTAAAATTGCTATTACTTCTCTTAAGACAATTAATAAAAATAATAAATATTCTCTTGTTAAAGTTAATATTAAAACTGGAAGACGCAATCAAATAAGAGTAGTTTTAAATCATTTAGGAAGTCCAATAGTAGGAGATAAGAAGTATGGAGGTATTAAATCTAATAGACTATATTTACACGCTAGTAAACTAATTGTAACTAATCCTCTTAATAATAAAATTTATACTTTTGAAAGTAGTGTACCTACATCATTTAAGAAGGTGTTTAAAAATGAAAAATAAAAAAGAAGTAGAACATAGTCTTATAACTAAGTATCGTAAAGACATCTGGCGTAAGTTTATGAAGGCAGTTAGGGACTATGAATTAGTAAGTGAAAATGACCATATCGCTGTTTGCATTTCTGGTGGAAAAGATTCAGTATTACTTGCTAAATGCTTAGAAGAATTACAAAAACATGGCAATACTAACTTTAAACTTTCATATATCGTTATGAATCCTGGATATAAAGAAGAAACTTTAAAAGTAATAAAAGATAATTTAGAATCTTTAGGTATCGATTATAAAATATTTAACTCTGATATTTTTGAAGTTGCCAACAAACTAGATAAAGACCATCCTTGTTATATGTGTGCAAGAATGCGAAGAGGTTTTCTTTATAAGACTGCTAAAGATTTAGGGTGTAATAAAATTGCTTTAGGTCATCACTTTGATGATGTTATAGAAACAATTCTTTTATCAATGTTTTATGGAGGAGAATTTAAAACAATGTTACCTAAATTACATAGTACTAATTTTCCTGGCATGGAACTTATTAGACCACTTTATTTAGTAAGAGAAGAATCTATTAACAAGTTTTGGCAATATAATGGCTATACCTTTATAAACTGTGCTTGTAAATTTACAGAAAATAATAATATTGAAAGTAATTCAAAGCGTTTAGAAATAAAAAGATTACTTAACGAACTTAGAGAAAAAAGTGATGTTATTGATAATAATATTTTTAAAAGTACAGAGAAAGTTAATCTAGAAACACTTATAAGTTATCAAGATGATAGTAAAATTACTTCATTTTTAGACCGTTATTAGGTCTTTTTCTTTTATAATTTTTATAAACCTAAAAAGTTTAGAAAATTATTGACTTTCTCTTTATAATAAAGTATATTTTATATGAAAGGTAGGTATTAAAACTTATCTTGAGGAAAGGAGGGATAAGAGGTGAAAAGTATTAAAAAAATATTAGGAATGGCTATGGTTAGTCTATTTGCTTTCGTTCCATTTTTAAATGTTTCTGCTTTAACAGAATATAATTATGAGGCATGGCAAGCTCCAGAAACATATGGAACTGTAACAAAAATAGATGATAACATAACTAATATTAAAGGTGGTACAAATATTTCTGGATTTGGTCCATATAGTAAAGTTAGTACTGCAAGACTTGAGGATGGTATTACTGAAGAAATATATATTGAATTAGATCCTGAAAAGTTTGAACAAGCAGAACATTTTACATTAGGTATTTCACTTGGTGCTGATGAAGCATTTGAATCTACTGGTAATGATTATGTTACAGAGACTAACATTTTTACTCAAATGGATAATGGAGTAATTTATGTTTCTCCAACTTTTGATTCAGAAACAAGAATACCTGTTACTGAAAAAGGAGTATACACATATCAATATAATTACTATATAAAAGATGGATCAGTATACACTAATTTTAAACTGTTATTATGGGATAAAGTAATTGGTGAATCTAAGGAAGCTAATATGGATGAAGCACCACTTGTAACTAATGAAACTATAAATCCTGTAGTGGAAAATGCTACAAAGGTTAGAACTGTATTATTCAATAATATGGCTATTGCAAATGGTGTTAATGTTTATACAACTTTACCAGAGAAACCATCTGAAGAAATTCCTGTTGAACCAGTTGAACCAACAGAACCTAGTGAAGAAGTTACAACACCTGATAGTACTATAGAAGAACAAAATCCAGAAACTTCTGATAGTATAGTTTTAACTATTGGTATGTTAGTAACATCACTAACACTTGTAGGTTTTGGTGTAAGAGCAATTAAAAAAAGAGCTTAATAAATAAGCTCAAGTGACCTTTAGGTAATTAGATATACTCTAATTACCTTTTTTCTTCATATCAACACGTAGAGGTAACTTAGTATCTTTAGATTGTAAGAAAAACTTATATGGCTCAACATCTAATATTTTAGATAATTCTTCAATTGTATCAAAACTAGCCGAATGCTGACCTCGCTCCATCCTACTAACATAATTAGTAGAAACATCTAAAAGTTCTGCTAACTTTGCTTGGGTATATTTTTTCTTAAACCTATAATACCTAACATTTTTACCAAAAGTTTTCTTAAGTTCTATCAATATCATCACCTACATCTACACTTAATATGATACTTTTTTTCTTTTTTATACTAAACAACCTTTTAGGTTTATAAAAAATGTTGTATAAAAAATTAACTATTTAATCATTACTAACTTAGGAGATGATTAAATGGCAAATAATAAAGTTTTGATAAGTGGAGTAAAAACATCTGAATTAAAAGTATTAACAACTGAAGAAATGACAGAACTGTTTAAAAAAATGCATGAAGGGGATAAATTTGCAAGAAATGATCTTATTAATGGTAATTTAAAACTTGTTTTAAGTATCTTAAGAAAAGTAAATACAAGGAATGAAAATTTAGATGACCTATTTCAAGTAGGATGTATTGGTCTTGTTAAAGCGATAGATAACTTTGACTTAGCCCATGAAGTTAAGTTTTCAACTTATGCTGTTCCTATGATTTTAGGAGAAGTAAAAAGATATTTAAGAGATAATAATAGTATTAGAGTAAGTAGATCTACAAGAGATTTAGCCTATAAAGCCTTAAAAATAAAAGAAGAATATTTCATGGAAAAAGGAGAAGAAATATCTATAGAAAATATAGCAGAGAAGTTAAATGTAACAGTTTATAATATAGTCTTTGCCCTAGAATCATTAAAAGATCCTGTATCCATGTTTGAACCAATCTATAATGATGGCGGTGATACTATTTATGTATATGATCAAATAGAAGATAAGAAAAAAACAGGATTAGTTACCTTTGAAAAACTTGCCACAAATGATGCTTTATCATCACTGAGTGATAGAGAACAACAAATACTAAATGAACGATATATAATAGGAAAAACACAAATGGAAATAGCAAAAGATATGGAGATTAGCCAAGCCCAAGTATCAAGACTTGAAAAAAATGCTATTAAGCAGTTAAAGAAAACTTTAAGATAAGAATAGTTTAATTATTAATAACATAACTTTAAGTAGTAGGATAGTGATATTATGAGACTTTCTGATTTACAGAGTAAAGATATTGTTAATATCATAGATGGAAAAAATATAGGTAATATTATAGATGTTAAAGTAGATGAGAAAAATGGAACAATTATTAGTTTAATAGTAGAATCTAAAGGTAAGTTTATCTCTTTTGGTAAAGGAGAAGATACGGAAATTAAATGGCAAAGTATTGAGAGAATAGGAGAAGATGTAATATTAGTAAGATTAGGCAATTAACTATTAATAAAAAGAAAATATACTTCTTTTTTAGTTTTTTAATACTATCTTTTTTTATCGCTTTAAATCTTACATCAATAGCAGGTAAATCTCTAAAACCTATTATTATAAAATATGCTACTAGTGAAACAGAAAGAATCGCTAATGTTATCTTAAATGATGTTATTGATATAGATGATGACTATTTTAATGAGGACTTATTTGAAATAAGTAGAGATAAAGATGGTAATATTGAATTAATTAATTTTAATACTAAGATGACCAATAATCTACTAAAAGATATTAATGATAAAGCAATGAAAAGATTAAATGCTATTGAAAAAGGAGATACAACAGATATAGAATTATCAGATTCCTTAAAAGGAACAAGACTAACTTTTCTAGATAATGGTGTTGTTTGCGATATTCCAATAGGCTCACTATTTTCTAATGGCTTAATTGTTAATCTAACAACTAGTATTCCAATTAGATTCTCTTTTATTGGAACAGTATCAAGTAATATAGTAACAGAAGTGAAAGAGTATGGTTTTAATAATGCTTTAATTGAAGTAGGAGTAGAAGTAACTATTAAAGAAAAAGTAACTATGCCTCATTCTACAGAAAGTATTCCGATAACTACTAAGATAAATTTAACAACGCAAATAATTCAAGGAGGAGTTCCTAATTACTACAATGATACATTTACTACTTTCTCAGAAGTTTTTGAAACTAAAATCAAATAATATGTTAAAATAGAAGCAGGTGGTGTGCGTTTATGTATAAATTATTAGATAATAACTATATTATAATTAAAGGAGAAGAAAATTTTGATTATAAAGAAGTAAATACACTTTTTACAGATTATTTTCAAGACTATGATTATATTTTAGGAGATTATTCTTATGGTAAAATAAGACTTAAAGGTTTCTATGATAGTAGTAATAAAAAGGCAAAAAAGTTAAATGACATTAAATATTTAGAAAGATATATTAAAGAATACTGTTCAATAGGGGCGAAGACATTTCTTTTAAAAAAAGAAAAAAACTTAAAAAATAGTAAAAATATGTAAAAAAGGGGCTTTTTATTTCTTTTTTTTTATGCTAAAATGGTTTATAGAATAGTAAAGGGAGGAAAAAAGATGAACGAAAAAAAGAAAATGACCTTATCAATCATTGGCGAAGATGGCTCTATCGATGAAGTAGAAGTTGTTATTGCTTTTGAATTTAAAGATACAAAAAAAGAATATGTTGTTTATACAAAGAATGAAAAAGATGATAATGGTAATGTAACAGTTTATGTATCTCAAGTAGATAGAAGTGGAGATACTCCAAAATTATATGGTATTGATGATGAAGAGGAATGGAATAGAGTAAAAGATGTATTAAGAAAACTATCAAAAAAAGACTAATAGATAGTAATAATTAGTTGGAGGCGAATAACATGAGTGAAGAAAAACTACATAATAGAGAGTATGATGTTAAACGAGTTGATGGCGAAGCGACAAATAGTAATGACCCAGTTAAAGGTAATTATAATAAAATTAAATTAAAAATCACTTCATATGCAGTTACTATGGAAGTTCAAGAAGCATTTATGCAAGAAGAAATAGAAGAAAATAAAAATAAACTACAAGAATTAGAAGAAAAAGTAAGCGCTGCAAATAATACTGAAGTTGAAAGCATAGAAGATGATATATATTTTCTAAAACAAGAAATTAGAAGTTTGGAAGAAGATTATAAGGATTTCTCAGTAGCACATCAAAGATTTATAATATTAGCAAAAAAAGCTTTAAAATTACCTGAAGAAAACTTAAAAGAACTAGCAGAAACTGGCTCTACAAAACTAGATAATGAAAAAGGCGAAAAAGAGATTATAGATTTAGAAGATTTAAAAGAAGCAAAAGAAGATGCGCAAAATGCCATAACAGATGAAAAAGGTTTTGATATTTTCTCAAGTGTTGATAGTAATCTTATAAAAGAAGAAGTAGAGAAAATGATGAATAATAAGATAACTAGTACAAAGACATATGGTGATACAGTTGTAAGAAATATAGATGCAGATAATTTTGATGATACTGTTAGTGAAATAGCAGAAGATGTAAAAAATGAAATTAATGAAATTAAAGATAATGAAGTCACAACTGATCATATGAAAGATTTGTTCTCTAGCCAAGAAAAAAATGATGTTAATGAAGATAGTCATACAATTGATTTTGATGTTTCGCCTGCTGAAGCTAAAACTGGTGAATGGGTTAATGAACAAACTCCTGATGACAATAAATCATTCACAGGATTTGATAATGATAATTCTATAGAAGAATTCATTAAGGACTTAGAAAATAAAAATGAAAGGCTAAAAGCACACGGAGAAGAATTGAATAGTCAATTATCAGGTGTAAAAGAAGAACAAATAAAAGCTACTGAAAAGAAAGAAGCAGCCGAAAGAGGACGCGAGGAAGCTAAGAGAAGAAAAGAAGAAGCTAAAAAACAAGTAGAATTAATAACTTCATATAAACCAAAAATGGATGCCTTAAGAAAAGCTAACGCTGAACAAGAAAAAATTAATAGTGATAAAGAAGAAGAATTAAGAAAAGAAAATGAAACTTTAGCAACTATTAATTCTGAAACAACAGCTATTGAAACAGAAACAGCTATTTATGATGAAGAAACTAGTAAAGCTTTAGAAGAATTAAAAAGATTAAGAGCAGAATTTGCTGGCACTGAATATAATGATAGTAGTAATTCAACTACAATTAACGATGAAATAGGACGTAAAAAAATGTAATACGTTCTTTTTTTTTCTTTTTTTCATATACTTTATTGAGGTTTTAGATATGAAGAATACTCTTTTTTATTACTATGGACTTACACCAGAAAAAATAATAAAAAAAGATAATTATTATTACTTTTATCTTGATAATTACATCTATTATCTATATAAAGTAAATAGACCATTAGAATATATAAATGAATTAATAATACTTCTAAAAAGTGTCTATAATAATGTCTTTATGATGATAATCATTAACAATAATAAAGAAGCTTTAAGTATAATAAATAATAACTATTATATTCTTTTAAAATCACCTAAAAATAACAAATTTAATATTAATGATATTTATAATCCAATATATTGTCCTAAAGAAGTATCTAATCTAAAAATATTAAATCATAGTAACTGGAATAATCTTTGGAGTAGTAAAATAGACTACTTCGAATATCAAAAAGATTATATAAAAATAAAATATAAAACACTCTATCAAACTCTAGATTATTTCATAGGTTTAGGAGAAAATGCCATAAGCTATTTTAATGCCACTAACAGCTATATAAACAAAGATTTTAATGATGCATTAGTCTTATCAAGAAGAAGAGTAAATCTTGATGATTTGAGTTTCTATAATCCTTTAAATATCGTTATCGATAACAAAGCTAGAGATAGTGCTGAATACCTTAAATATCTCTTTATAATAGATAACTATACATATGATTTTCTAGATAATTTTATAACTAATCTAAATTATAGTACTTATAGTTACTCTCTATTAATATCAAGGCTTCTTTTTCCAAGTCATTATTTTGATATTTATGAAAAAATAATAAATGAGACTTTAAAAGAAAAGGAAATATTAAATATATTAAAGAGAGTAGATGAATATGAAAAGTTCTTAAAATATATATATAATTTAATAAATAAAAAGAAGCCTATTTTAAAAATAGACTGGTTAGAATCTAATTAATATTTCTTACTTCCTTTACTTCAGGTATTTCATTCATAATCATTTGTTCAATTCCATCTTTTAAAGTAATATCTAAAAAAGCACAATTTTGACAAGCTCCACCAAGCTTTACATAAACAATACCATCTTCAAATTTAATATATTCTAAAGTCCCTCCATCACTTATTAAAAAAGGCTTTAATTCATCAATAATACTCTTAATTTTATCTTCAACATTTTCCATTTTAAACCTCATTCCTTTCAATATCATAATTATAACATATTCGCTATTGTTGTAAAGACAAGTATTTTTTGTTATAATACATCTAGAGGTTGTGTATATGGTAAAAGAGTATAAAGAAGGATCCATAGTCGTTGGAACAGTTACAGGTATAAAAGATTATGGTATTTTTATAAAATTAGATAGTAATAATAATGGACTTATTCATATATCAGAAATTGGTAATCATTATATTGAGGATTTAAATAAATATGCCACAACTAATGAGTTAATAAGAGTAAGAATAGTAGGTAAGAGTAGTGACAATATGTATAAGTTAAGCATTAAAAACGTTGATTATAGAATAACAAAAAAACATGGTAGTAAAATAGAAGAAACAGAAAACGGATTTAAAAATTTAGCTTTACATCTTGACTATTGGGTAAGAAAAGAGCTAGAAAGTTTAAAAAAGTAAAAAAATATGCAAATAAATTATTGACAATCTCTAAATTAACTGGTATATTTAATCATGTCAAACGGTTTTTGGGCGATTAGCTCAGTTGGTTAGAGCACTTGCCTTACAAGCAAGGGGTCATAGGTTCGAGTCCTATATCGCCCACCATTT